>JANLFO010000005.1 GCA_024653205.1 Clostridia bacterium
TAGAAGCCATACCCCAGACCCTGACCACCACGAGGGGACTGGGCCCGGTTTCGGCCGCCGGCATTATTGCCGAAATCGGCGATATCAGCCGTTTCAAAGATCAGGCTGCCTTGGCTCAGTACGCCGGCCTCACTTGGACCCGCTACCAGTCAGGCGACTTCGACGCCGAGGAACGCCGCTTGACCAAGACCGGCAACCGCTACCTGCGCTACTACCTGGTTCAGGCCGCTAACTCGTTGCGGGTGCACAACGAAGAATACAAGGCCTACTACCAGGCTAAGTACCGCGAGGCTAGCAAGCACCAGCATAAACGAGCGCTGGTGTTGACCGCCCGCAAACTGGTCAGACTGGTCTTTGCCCTGCTGAGCAAAGGCCAAATCTATAAGGGGACGGTGGTGGATTAGTTCCGCTCTAAAACCTCCTTCCGCTGCTTTGTTGCCAACTTCTACCATGCAGTTGGGCAAGGTTATTATTGTCTCTTTAAGGTGTGTGCTGCTACATCAACTGGTTTCTGGGGCTTGACTTTTTACCGTGAGTCTTTCATACCCATAGGCTATTCACCCGGGCCCAAGGGGTGAAAGGAAGGGTGGAAACGGCAGGGGGCAGGTCGAGGCCGCCAGCTCAAGGAGAAGGGATCAGGTATTCCGAAGGAAAAGGGAATCGGTGGCAGTAGAGGACCCGGCCGGCCGGGACGGAGCCGACGCTCAGCCCCTTTCGGCCTTATCGCGGTTGATCCAGAGGATTCTTACCCGGTCGGCTACGCGCCGGAATTCCCGGTCGCCGGTAACCAAGGCGGCGCCCTTCTCTGCCGCCAGGGCGGCGGCAAAGCAGTCCGCGTAGGAGATACCGCCCGGGGCCTTCAGCTCTGCAGCGGCCCGGGCCCGTTCCCAGGTGACGTCTACCACGGTGATTGACCCTGCGCGGCGCAATTCATCTACCACCGACTCGGCGGCTTCCTTCCCTCGCTCGCGCAGGAGGATGTAATACACCTCGCCCAGGTTAACAGCGCTAACGTAAAAGCGGAAGCCCGGGGTCTCAAGCAGTTCCTTAACCTTCTCCCCACCTTCTTCCGCTTCCAGGAAGGCGAGCAAGGAGTAGGCATCCAAGACGCAGATCCCTTCAGCCTTCTTTCTTGAGCTCGCGCGCATGCTCTTCCTCCAGCGCCCGGACCAGTCCGGAGTCCCCTTTCAGTGCGCCGTAGAGACAGACAAAGGGCCTTTCCTGCAGTGGCACGAGCACCAGCCTGCCCTCGGACACCCGGAGCTCAAACTTGTCTCCTCGTTTAATGGCGTGGGCCTTACGGATTTCAGCGGGAATGATTATCTGCCCCTTTGAGGACACGGTTACTATGGTCATGCCTTACTTCCCTCCTTGCTTACATTGTAGGCGTAAGGCAAATCCATGTCAACGGACACGCGGATCGTACCCACGGCCTTGACCGCCGGGACCGTATAGGGGAAGCGCATCCAGGCGGTTGCCGCTCAAGAGCCGGGTGAGGCGCCGCGCCGCCCGCAGCACCGGGCGGGAAAGGCCCGCGCCCGGCTCGAGGTTAAGGGGCTGGACCGCAACCACGGTGAACTCGGAGCAGAGTCGGGCAAGATAGCCGGCCAGCAGGGGCCAGGGCAGGCGGTGGCCGGGTACGGCCGCGGCGGCCAGATCTTCCGGACGCAGACGGCGGAGGCTGCCGGGCACCAGGCCCATGACCGCGGCGTCCACCACCACCAGCCGCCGGGGCGCCAGGGCGCGTACCCGGCCGGTGAAGTTTTCCGGCGCCGTCCCGCAGTCTATAGCCTGCCAGCCGGGTAGCCTGAGCCGGCGGGCGAGCCAGGGCCCCACCCCGTCGTCCCCCAGCCAGGGGCTGCCAACGCCCAGCAGCAGGTCGAACCGGGCCGCAGCCCGTACCCGGCTCCGGCCGCCGGGATGCGGAGCCGGTCCGCCCATCGCCAGACGACGGCGGCAGGAAGAACGGCCGGGAGCCGGCCGAACCCGGCCCGGTGCGCCCGGGTGCGGGCGGGGCGGTGAAAGCCGAAGTGTCAACGCCGAAGAGGTACGGCTCGGGCCGCGCGACGGCCCGGCAGGAGGAGCAAGAGAGGAGGAGCGGCGGGGAAACGGGCCGTTACGGTGCGGCCGCGACCGGGCCTTCCCAGCCCGCGAGGCGTGCGGGCCCCCGGCGCTAGCCGCGGACCAGGGACGGCGCATACTTGTCCTCGCTCGCCAGCAGGAACTCGGGGGTGAGGCTTAAGGCCTGGCGGCTGCAGATCTCCGTGCACTGGCCGCAGGCGATGCAGCGGGAGAGGTAGACTCTTATCTTCTTCTCCTCGGGCCGGTGCTCTATGGCCCGGGTGGGGCACACCCGCCGGCACAACCGGCAGCCGGTGCAGCGCTCCGGATCGTAGGCCAGGGAGCCCCGGAAGTCCGGAGGCACCGGCACCGGCGGGTTGATCCGGGCCCGGCCCTCGGCCACCGCCTCCAGCAGCCGGGTTACCGAGCGCGGGGCGTACCGCACCGGGAAAGGATTGGTGAAGGGACGGCGGAAGAGCTGCTTGATCAGCTCGCGGGCCATTACGGTCATCGGATCGTCACCCCGCTCCCTAGATTAGGAAGTGGTCCAGGGCCACCAGAACGAGCCCTACCACGCTTATGCCCAGCACCGGCATCCAGTAGGCGTAGGCGATCTGGTCGATCTTGAAGCGGGCCAGCACCACCCGGAAGTAGGTGACCGCGGCCAGCATCACCGCCAGCACCTTCACCCAGAAGAAGACGAAGTCCACCAGTACTGCCCACCAGCCGCCCAGGGAAAGGGGGCCGGAAAGGCCGTAGGGGAAGAAGAGGGCCACGATCAGGGCGGCCAGCACCAGGGTCTTGACCGCGTCGGCCAGGTAGAACAGGGCCAGGTTGCGGCCTGAGTACTCAGCCAAGAGCCCCCCGGCCAGTTCTTCGTGCGCCTCCGGCGCGTCGAAAGGAAGGTTGGAGAGTTCGGCCGGCGTGACCATGACCAGCGCCGCCAGGGCCAGGACAAGCCCTACCCCGCCCGCCAGCTCTACCGTGCCCCACACCGGGCAGAGGCTGAAGGCGGCCAGGGAAAAAGGAGGCGCGCCGGCCCAGGCCGCCCCGGCGCCCGCGGTGAGGCTCAGCTTCCAGGCCAGGGTGATCATCACCGCCGCCAGGGGGAACTCGTAGCTCATCATCATTACCATTTCCCTCTGGGCGCCCACGGCGGCGTAGGGCGAGCCCGAGGCGAAGCCCCCCACCACCATGGCCACCGCCGGCAGGGTGAGGAGGTAGAGGATGAGGATGAGGTCGCCCTCCTGGCCCAGGAGGGGCCATAGGTTGCCCAGAGGCAGGTAGAAGAGCACGGTCAAGGTGGCGGCCAGGGCCAGCACCGGCGCGAAGTTGAAGAGCCAGGGGATGCTGTTCTCGGGAACGATGGTTTCCTTGAGCAAAAGCTTGCGCAGGTCCCAGAAGGGCTGCCAGACGGGCGGGCCGATCCGGCCCTGCAGCCTTGCCGCCAGCTTGCGGTCGATGCCCTTAAAGAGCAAGGCCAGAACCAGTCCCAGGACTATTGCCGCCAAACCGCCGCCGATCAGCCATAAAGCGCCGAGCACGGCACCACCCTCCTCGTCTTTTCCGCGCAGAGGCGCAACAGTTCCTCCCCGGTCAGCACCTCGCGGCCGCCGGCCGGGGTGCTTCTCACCGCCAGCATCCGGTCGGTGCAGGAAAGGCAGGGGTCGATGGAGGCCACGATGATGGGAATGTCCGCTATCTGCGCCCCTTCCATCATGGGCACCAGGGCCGCCAGGTTGGCGTAGGTGGGAGCCCGGACCTTCCACACCGCCACGTTTTCCTCCCCTTCGGCCAGCCGCACGAAGTGGTAGACCTCCCCCCGCGGCGCCTCCAGGGCGCTGGTAGCCTCGCCCCCGGCCTGCTTCAGGCTGTTGAGCAGCCTGGTCAGTTTGGGCTCGGCCACCGCCGGCCCGGAAGGCAGGTTATCCAGGCAGGCCTCCAGGATGTCGAGGGACTGGGCCACCTCCCCCAGCCGCACCAGGACGCGGTCGTAGACGTCGCCGAGGGTCTCGGCGCCGAGCTTCGCCGGGGTTACGGCCTCCACCGCCAGGTCCGCGTAGGCGCAGTAGGGCAGGTCCTGGCGCAGGTCGGCGGGGATGCCCGAGGCCCGCTTGGTGGGGCCCACGGCGCCGGTCTCCCAGGCCGCCCGCTCGGGCAGCACCCCCACCCCCCGGGTACGGAGGCGGATGCTGGGGTCGTCCAGGAAGGCCTGCTTCAGCCGGTCAAAGAGTTCCCGGTAATGCTTCAGATTCTCCCGCACCTTGGCCGCGCCCTCGGGAGTAAGGTCCCGGCGCACGCCGCCGATGGTCATAAACCCGTAGTTCACGCGGTTCCCGGTGAGGTACTCCAGCACGTCCATGACCTCTTCCCGGACCCGCCAGGTGTAGTAAAAGAGGGAGTCGAAGCCCAGCATGTGCGCGGCCACGCCCGCCCAGAGGATGTGGGAGTGCAGCCGCTCCAGCTCCGCTACCACGGTGCGCAGATAGTCCGCCCGGGGCGGTACCGTTATGCCCAGGGCGTATTCCACCGCCAGGCAGAAGTTCAGGGCGTGGGATACGGAGCAGATGCCGCAGATGCGCTCCGCCAGGTAGATTACCTGGATGGGGTTCCTCTGCATGCCCATGTACTCGATGCCCCGGTGAACCCAGCCGGGTTTGAAGCGCATCGACCTGACCCGCTCGCCCTCGAGCTCGAAGACGAAGCTTACCGGCTCTTTCAGCCCCGGGTGCACCGGCCCGAAGGGGATGCGGTAGGTGTAGGTATGCTCGGCCATAATCGGTCCTCACTCCAGTTCTCGCAGCAGCGACTGCACGCCGTGCTCGTCCTTGCGCCAGGGGTAGACCCCGGCGGGGAAATCCTCGGGCAGGAAGAGGTTGCCGGTTTCCGGCAGGCCGTCCACCACCACCCCGATCATCTCCTCTTTTTCCCGCTCGGTGATGAAGGCGCCGGGAAGGAGGTCGGATAAGGAGGGCACGCGGGGGTCTTCCTTGGGCACGGTCACGCTCAAATTGAGGGGCACCGCGGCCCGGGGCCGGCCCCAGCCCAGCTCGAAGTGGTAGACCAGCTCTATGCTCTCCCCCAGGTCGGCGGCGGAGATCACCGCCAGGTGCGGCAGCCGGCCCTCCCGCTCCTCGCACTCCTTCAGGGCCGTCACCGCCTCCCGCAGGCTTTCCCGCCCCACCCGGGCCCAGATAACCTCGTAGGTATAGCCCTTGCTGCCCGCGCTCACACTCTGCACCCGCGTTACCTCAAAGGCCGGACCCAGCCGCTCCTCCAGCAACCGGATCAATTCCCGGCTTTCCATATCAGCCCACCCCTTCTGCCGCCCGGCCCTTGGCCGCGGCCCGCTCCAGCTTGGCCCAGCACCGGACCACGCCCTGGATTACGGCCTCCGGCCGGGGCGGGCAGCCGGGAACGTACACGTCCACCGGCAGCACCTTGTCCACCGGGCCGACCAGGTTGTAGGAATGGTGGAATACCCCGCCGCTGGCGCCGCAGGTGCCCACCACGATCACCGCCTTGGGGCCGGGCATCTGCTCGTAGATGCGGCGGGCTCGCTCGTCCATGCCCCGCACCACCGGCCCGGTGACTAAAAGCACGTCCGCGTGGCGGGGCGAGGCCACCAGCTTGATGCCGAAGCGCTCCACGTCGTAGCGGGGAGTAAGGCAGGCCAGGATCTCGATGTCGCAGCCGTTACAGGAACCGGTGTTCAGGTGAAAAACCCACAGCGCCCGGCGATAGGCAAGGTTCACGGCCTTCCCCCCTCAGCTCCAGAGTAAAACTATGCTTATGATCACCAGCCCGGCCACGAACCAGGCCAGGTAGTCGGCGGCTATGCCGGTGTGCCCGGCCTGCAGCGGCCGGTAGTAACCCCTGAGGGCTTCGAGAAAGCCCCAGTAGATGTTTCCCGCCCGCAGGTGCTCCTTTTCCCTTTCCGGCTGCCCGGACAAGAAGGGCTTGGTCTGCTCGGTTCCCTTCTGGTAGCCCGCCCGGCCTAGAGCCCGGATAATGAGGGTAATGGCCAGGGCCAGGGCCAGGGCCACAAGCCAGAAAATAGGGTGCCAGAAGCCGCTTCCGGTAACCAGGGTCTCCAACACTTACCTTCCCCCCATGACCTGGGCAATATAGACCGCCTGCTGGGCCAGGGCCTGCGCCGCCGGGCTGACCAGGGTGTTGACGATCAGCTGCGGGAACAGGCCGAAGAACACCACCACCGCCGCCAGAACGCCCATGCCGACGCGCATGCCGGCCGGCACCTCTTCTACCTTTCGGTAGGCGGGCAGCTCCGGCCCCAGGAAGGCGCTCTGGAACACCTTTACGAAGGAGGCCAGGGTGAGGATGCTCACCACCATGGCGATCACCGCCAGCACCGGGTTGAAACGGTAGACGGATTCGTAAATCAGGAGTTTGGAGGCAAATCCGTTGAAGGGCGGCAGGCCGGCGATGGCCGCGGCGCCGATCATGAAGCAGACCGTGGTGAAGCGCATGCGGTGGGCCAGCCCGCCCATGACGTTGAGGTCCTCGGTGCCGGTCCGGTAGAATAGCGCGCCGGCGGTGAGGAACAGAAGCCCCTTGTACATGGCGTGGTTGATGATGTGGAATATGCCGCCTTCCATGGCCTTGAGGCCGTACTCCCTGAAGGCCACCGGATCGGCGAGCACCGCCAGGCCCACCCCCACCCCCAGCAGCATGTAGCCGGTCTGGGAGACGGCGTGGTAGGCCATGAGCCGCTTGACGTCGTGCTGGGGAATGGCCATGGTCACGCCCACGAACATGGAGAGCAGGCCCAGGACGATTATCACCCAGCCCAGGACGGCGGTGGAGGGCAGGTTAAGCCCGTAAAGGCTGAAGGCCACCCGGAAGAGGCCGTAGAGGCTCGCCTGGCTCACGCTGACCAGTATGGCCGTGACCACCGCCGGCGCCCGGGAGTAGGCGTCCGGGGTGACGAAGTGCAGGGGCACGGCTCCGGCCTTCATGGCCAAGGCGGCCACCAACAGGGCCAGCGCCAGCTTTTCCACCGGCCCCACCCGCAACTGGGCGGCCAGGGAAGCGAAGTTCAGGGCGTCGTAGCGGCCGTAGAGAATGCCTACGGCCACGAGCACCAGCAGCGCTCCGAAGGTGCCCAGGAGCAGGTACTTGAAGCCGGCCTCGGCGGGCTCGGGCTCCTGCCTCCAGAAGGCCACCAGGGCGGAGGCGGCGATGGAGCTTACCTCCAGGAAGACGAAGAAGTTAAAGGCGTCGCCGGTGAGCTCCATGCCCAGCATGCCGGCCAGCAGCAGCAGGAAGAGGCTGGTGAACTTGTCCAGCCCGTCCGAGCCCTCCATGAAGCGCAGGCTGTACACGGCGGTGGCCAGGGCCACCAGCGAGGCGGAGAGAACCATGAAGGCGCTCATGGCGTCCACTTCGAAGATTATGCGCACCGGGAAGCGCAGGCCCGAGGGCAGCGCCAGGCCCGGGTGGGTGGCGCCGAACACGTACACCTGCGGGCCCAGGTTCAGGACCCGGTCCAGCAGCACCAGCACCCAGAGGAAGGTGGCGGCCACGGCCAGGATCAGCCAGGTCTTGCGGGCGGCTTCCCCCAGGCGGCTCACCAGCGGGGTGGCAAAGGCGGCCAGAAGGGGCACGGCTACGACCAGTATGGGAGCGTGAACGGCCAGGTTCGCTGTCACTTTATCCGCGCAGCCTCCTTATCTCCCGCACGTCGAGCGTGCCGTAGTGCCGGTACAGGACCACGATCAGGGAAAGCAGAAAGGCGGTCGTGGCCAGGCCGATGACTATGGAGGTCAGGGTCAGGGCCTGAGGCGTGGGGAGCACCATGGGTGTGCCTTCCGGCGCCATGGTGTAGATGGGGGCGGTGCCGCCCTGACGGTAGCCCAGGGAAACCAGGAAGAGGTTCACCCCGGATTCCACCACGCTCATGGCCACGGCAATCTTGATCAGGTTGCGCTCGAACAGGAGGCCGTAGACGCCGATGGCCAGCATCGCCGCCACCGCCACCAGGGGAAGATCAGCGATTCCCACCGCCCTGCCCCCCTTCGCCGGCGCCGAAGTCCTGCTCCAGGCCCCAGAGCATGAAAAGCACCACCAGGGAGAGGCCGCACAGGACCTCCAGCCCCACGGTGAGGTTCATCAGCGGAAGGACGCCCGCGGTATTGAGGTCCCCGGGGTTGATCCCGGGAGGCACAGGATTGCCGAAGAGTCCTCCCCGCCCGGCCAGGAGGTTGTAGAAGAAGGTCGCGCCCAGGCCGGCAAAGCCTAGGCCGATGAAGCCCAAAAGGCCCACGCTCTCAAAGAGGGAGAGGCCCTCCTTCTTCTTGAGCAGGAGCTTCTCCGTGATCTCCCGGCCGTGGGCCACCAGTATGAGCGCCACCGCCGAGGCCAGCACCGCCCCGCCCTGAAAACCCCCGCCCGGGGTGAGGTGGCCGTGGGCCACCACGTAGATGCCGAAAACCACCGCGAACCAGACCAGGGCCCCGGCCACGGTGGTGACGATGCGGGACATGGGCTTCACCCGGCCTTCACCCCCCGGAACAGGGCCAGCACCGCGCTGACCGCGGTGAATAATACGGTAGCCTCACCCAGGGTGTCAAAGCCCCGGTAGTCGAAGACGATGGCCGTTACCACGTTGTTGGCCCCGGTTTCCGGCTGGCTGTTCTGGATGAAGTAGTCGTCCATTCCGGTAGCCACCGGCTGGCCCAGGGGGTGCACTCCCAGCACGCCGGCAAAAATCAGGGCCACGAAAATCAGGAAGAACGGGAACACCCACTTGGCGGACACTCAGCCTTCCTCCCTCACGCCCTTTAGGGCGAAGACGAATATGGCGGTAGTCAATCCCGCCCCGATGGCCGCCTCGGCGATGGCCACGTCCGGCGCCTTGAGGAGGTAGAACTCCAGGGAGAGCACCAGGCTCAACACCGCCAGCATGATCACCGACGCCAGGAGCCTTTTCAGCCGGATCGCCAGCCAGGCGCTTACTATCAGCACTACCGACAGCACCGCGTGGGCCAGGGTCTCCACGCTCACCCCTCCTCTTTCTGCGCCAGCCGGTCCACCACTGCCTGCTGCGGCAGCACTCCGCTGCGGTGGGCGGCCCGGGCCAGGGCGTGGGCGCCGTTGGGGTTGGTTACCAGGAGCGCCACCACGGCCAGCAGGGCGTGCAGGGCCAGGGTGGCGAATTTGGCCTCCCCGGTCCCCGCCCAGAGAACCACCCCGTAAGCCACCACCGCCAGCCCGGTGAATATGGAGCCGAAGGTGGTGCACTTGGTAGCCCCGTGGAGCCGGGTGTACACGTCCGGAAACCGGAACAGGGCCACGGCGCCCAGGGTGTTGAAGACCGTGCCGATGACCAGCATGACCAGGATGACCTCTTCCCAGGGACTCAATAACCTTCCCCCCTCCGGCCTAAAGCCCTTTCCCCAGGTACTTGGCTATAAAGAGCGTGCCCACGAAGGAGAGCAGGGCGTAGACCACGGCCACGTCGATGAACACCACTTCGTTTCGCGCAGCGCCGAAGACCAGCATGGCCGCCACCACCAGGGTGTTCACCGTGTCCAGCCCCACCACCCGGTCCGGGACCGTGGGCCCCAGAAAGCAGCGCACCGCCACCACGCCGATCAGCACCGCCAGCAGCGCGCCGACGGCCAGAAACATCGAGCTCATTCCGCGATCCTCCTCGCCCAGGAGGCGAAAGACCCGCACACCTGCTCGACGGACGGGGTTTCGTCCTGCACGTAGATCCAGTGAATGTACAGCGCGCCCTTATCGTCGGCTTCGACGGTAAGCGTGCCCGGGGTAAGGGTGATGGAGTTGGCCAGGAGGGTCACGGCCAGATCGCTCTTAAGCCCGGGCTCGATCCTGACTATGCCCGGCCGGATGCGGCCGGTGATCACCCGCCAGGCCACGTCCAGGTTGGCCCTGGCCATGCCCAAGAAGAAAGGACCGAACAGGTAGAGCAGGAAGAGGATCCACCGCCGGGGGTTGAGCATACGGAAGTTCCCGGCGGGGAAGAGCAGCTTTCCCCCCGCGATACCGGCCGCCACCCCGGTGATCGCCCCGGCAACCAGCTCGGCGCCGCTCCAGGCGCCCAGCAGGGTGCCGCTGCCGGCGGCCAGGTACAGATAGGCCAGAAAGGCCAAGATCCCGGTCACGACGTACGTCAAGCCAACACCCCCTCCGGCTTCGGTCATCGCCGAGAACGCGCAACATCGTTCTAACTAATACGCCGGCGCCGCCCCGGTTCCTGCAGTGAATTTTGCCATTTCCCGACTCGGACCCCCAAAGGTGGCCGTTCCCAAAACCGAAATTGAAATCAAATGCAAAGAAGGATTCTTAATCTCTCCGGTGAATCCAGTTTGATCGTAGGTGGCAAGCCGGATGGCCACCCTCTTTGCAAGGAGAACAGAGGCTGGTTGGCGGCCTAAAAAGCGGTTGAGGTGAGGAAACAAGTGGCTGCAAACATGATCTGCCCCGGGGTGTGGCGGGTAGCCGGCCCGGAGGTTACCGACGAGCAGGACTGCTGCGTGTACCTGGTAGACGGCGGGGGGGAGCTGGTGCTGATCGATGCCGGCCTGGGGCCGAGCGTCCCGCAAATCCTGGACAACATCGCCGCCCTGGGGTTTGACCCCGGCCAGGTGCGCTACCTTGTGGCTACCCACGGACACATCGACCACATCGGCGGCCTGGCCGGCCTGAAGGCCGCCACCGGCGGCACGGTGTGCGCCCACCAGGGGGACCTGCGCTCCATACAGGAGGGGCTGCCGGAGCTTACCGCCGCTTCTTATTACGGCGTGTCCTACCAACCCGTCGGCGTGGACCTGGTTTTCTCCCAGGCCCACGAAACCCTGACCGCGGGGCTGCGCACCCTGACCGTGCTGCACGCTCCCGGGCATACCCCGGGGAGTATCGTGCTCTACGGCGACTTCGACGGCACCCGGGTGCTGTTCGCCCAGGATCTCCACGGGCCCTTCGACCCCGCCTGGGGCTCGAACCTTTCCCAGTGGCGGCACACGGCGCGGATGCTCCTGGAGCTGGAGGCGGACATCCTCTGCGAGGGGCACTTCGGCGTATTCCGCCCCCGGGAAAAGGCGCAGGCCTACATTGAGAGGTGGCTGGAGGCCTACCGGGATTTGTAGGGCCGGGAGGTCAGTCTCTCGGCCGATAACGCGCCACAAAGCCGGCGCCGGACCGCTCGGGGACGCGGCCCAGGCCCGGTGCCGGCCTGCACGCCGGGGACGAGATCATGTGCAAACCGAACCGACATCTCGGCGCAGTTCTGTTAGTCTTAGCCCTGCTCGGCCTGGTGGCCGGGTTTCGTTTCTATTTGGGAGCGCGCCTTCCGGCCGACTGGGCGGCGGAACTGCAGAGGGCTGCGCCCTGGGTGCCGGAAGTGCAGGTGGAAAAGGTGGTCCTCGACCACGACCAGGACGGCGACGGCATCCCGGACCTGGACGACACGGTGCAAGGCGCCAGGGAGTACGTCCGCACCCGTCCGCGGTACCGCGACGGCTACTACGCCGGCGGCTACCCGCCTCCCGGCGAAGGCGTGTGCACGGACGTTATCTGGCAGTCCCTCCGGGCTGCCGGCTACGACCTCAAGGCCATGGTGGACGCCGACATCCGCGCCCACCCCGATTTGTACCCCCGGGTGGGGGGCAAGCCCGACCCCAACATCGATTTTCGGCGGGTGGCCAACCTGGTGGTCTTCTTTGAACGCCACGCCGCCTCCCTGACCACCGAGGTTCGACCGGGTGACCCCGAAAACCTGAAGCAGTGGCAGGCCGGGGACATCGTAGTCTTCGGCCCGCCGCTGGCGCACATCGCCGTGGTGTCCGACCGCCGCCGTCCGGACGGCGTACCTTACCTCCTCCACAACGCCGGTCCCTGCGCCGCCGAAACCGACGCGCTGCTCTCCTGGCCCACCCCCATTACCCACCACTTCCGCTTTCCCGACCCCAAGAAACTCCCCGCGCAGCAGGACCACCCGTAGCCGGCTCCTTCGGGCCGAGGGGCCGACGTATCCGCAGTGTACCTTGGGCGGCACCGGGTGCTCCTGGCTGATCCAAAGGCGGGGTCGTCCCCGGTTTGTCCGGGGGCAGTGCCGGTTCTGTTCCTCGTACCCAGGACTTACCGGCAACCGAACCGGGTGAGAACAAGCGCGGAAGCCAAAGCTGAGGCGGTAGCGGGTGCTCACCTGAGTACATTGGCACCTCGCCGGGGACCGAACTCGGTGAGGGCAAGTCCGGAGGCGGGCCGTAGGCCACGGACGGCCGAAGCGGCGGGGCGCCACGGACGGCGCCTCCGCCGGGAGCCCGCCGGAGGGCGAGGCCCGAACCCTAGTTCGGTCGGCGAGGTGACAGTACGAACGGGGAGCACCCGCTACCGCCCGAGGTGCTCCGGGAAGAGGTCCGGATCTCGGGCTAATCGGGGTCCGGGCATACCGGTACGAGGGCAGGGCCGGCACCGGCCTCGAAACAGCAGCGTCCGTCAGGTCCAAAGGGTATTGACAGGCGCCGTGCCCGGGCTTGTACGGCAGGCCCTGGCCCTCGGCAGGCGGGACATAGGGTAGCGCGGGGGCGCCGGGGCCGGTACCCGAACGGCAGCAGTCAGGCTCCCGGCTTCAGCCGCGAGGCCAGGTCGGGAACCCGCCGGGCCACGCGGCGCAGGAGCTCCCGGTAGGTGATCTCTCCGGATACCACCCCCATGAGTACGGAAGCCACCTCCGGGTGCCTTTTCAGCCAGGCGTGGGCCCAGCCCGGCGACAGGTATACCAGCAGGGCCAGGCGCCGGGCGGCGGCAAAGTCCGGCCACATCCGGGCGCGCAGGCGCCGGCTGTATCCCTCCAGGGCTCCGGCCCGGCCCTTTAGGTGCTCGATGACCGCTTCCGCCGCCCACAGCCCGCTCTGCAGGGCGTAGTAGATGCCCTCCCCGGTAAGGGGATTCACCAGGCCGGCGGCGTCCCCGGCGGCGAGACCCCAGGTGCCGTGCCAGGCCTGCGGCGCCCGCAGCAGTATCGGCAGGGGGTGCGCCCGCGCCGGGGCGCGCGGCACCCGCTCCATCTTCCGGGAGCGCAGGAAGGCATCGAGCGCGGCCGGCAGCCGCCCGCCCCGAACCCCGAACGACCCCACTCCCACAGAGAGATGCCGCGCCTTGGGGAAGATCCAGGCGTAGCCTTGCTCCACGGCTCCGTAGTCTATGTATACTCGGCCGCGATAGGCGGAGATTTCTTTTTCCTCTAGCGGCAGCTCGGCCTCCAGCGCCACCCCCCGGTGCAGGGGCAGGTGGATGCCCAGCGCCCGCGCGGTCCGGCTGAAAGCGCCGTCGGCGGCCACGACCACCCGGGCCGACAGCTGCCGGCCGCCGCCGCCCAGGAGGGTGACTCCCGCCGCGCCCGGGATCAGCCTCTCGACCCGAAAGCGGGAAATTATACGGGCTCCTGCCGCCTGCGCCTGCTGCAGCAGCCACTGGTCGAACCGGTCGCGCATGACCAGGCGGGCCACCGGCCTTCCCGCACGCACCTCCACCGGCTCGGCCCGGCCGAAGCAGAAGACTATTTTCAGCATCTCGTCCTCCACCACCTCGGTCGGCTCGCCGGGCAGGAGGGACCAGGCCTTGCGCGTCACCCCGCCCCCGCAGGCCTTGTAGCGCGGCAGGGCGGCCTTCTCCAGCACCACCACCTCCCTGCCTTCCCGGGCCAGGTACCAGGCGGCCGCCGCCCCCGCCGGCCCGCCTCCCACCACCGCTGCGTCCCACATTTCCGGATCGTCCAAGCCCAAACCCCCTCCCAGTCTTCGAGCCGGTGAACCCCGGTCGGCCCTGCCGGCAGTCCTGGTTCCCTCTCCTACCGGCCGGCTACCAGAATTATCTGCGGCGAGGTGCGGATTCTACGGTGCCTGATCGGAATCCTGCCGCCGGAAAGCCCGGCTACCGGAAGCGTCACCTTGGTGAGAGCTGGTCCCGGACGCAATACAAAAGAGGGTGCCGTGACCTCGTCTTGGCACCCTCCCAATCCCCGATGAAATACCTCATGGCGCCGCCGCGTTTTTGCGCCCCGCCCGCCGGGCTTTCCAGCCCTTCCACAAGAATTTGGGCAGGAAGCCGATCACTCCCTTCCCCAGGACCTTCTTGATTTCCCAGGCCTCTTCCGGGCGCACATACACGACCATACTCATCGCGCCCACCACCTTTACCCGGCAGACCAGATTTTCCCCCTCCCGCTCTATGGAGGTGATATCTAACAGCGGCCGCCCGTCCTTGCTGTAAAGTTTCATTTCGTCCTGCCACCCATAGATTCGAGGGCCCCGGCCGCCCTTAGGAGTACTTCAGCACTATGCCGGTTCCCGCCTCCGGGTAAGACCAGTCGATGGCGTCCACGGGACATACATAACGGCAGGCACCGCACTCCCCACAGAGCGCCATACCGTGCTTCCATACCGCCTTGCCCTCTTCCATCTCGTAAGAGCCCGTGGGACAGATGATGTAGCAGATCTGGCAGCCGATACCGATGCACTTGTTCCGGTCGACCTTGATATGCTCTTTGGTCTTGGGAATGACCTCGTACTTGCCTTGGAGAAGCTCGCGCACCTTCGCCCCCACGATCTGCGGCCCGCAAAGGATACCGGCATCGTTCTGCTTGTAGTCTGCCATCTTGGCTCCCCCTCTCTTTTGTGACTACCCCATCATTCAGCTTTCAAGGCGCTGAGCAGGCCCATCAGGCCACCGGCCTTCTTCACGGCCCCTTCGCTGATCTTCTTGATGGTCATGGGCATCTCCAGGAAGGCCGGAAGGGCCGGGAGCAACTTGGGCAGGCCGCCGATGAAGAGGGAAACGTAGGACATATTCTCGAACTTCCCGGCAATGGCAAACGAGCTGAATTCATCCAAGGCCTTCCAGATCTTATCGAAGCTGCCGTCCCTGAAGAACCGGCTTATCTCGTGGACCTCGTCCTCGCCCACCCAGGACTCGCGCCAGGTCTTTTCGTACCTGGCGAACATGGCCTCGGAGTAATCGTTCTTGGCCTTCATCTCCGCGGCCAGCTCGGCGGCCATCCTTCCCTGCCACTGGGCCACGTTGGCCCCCCAGCTGTCGCACGGGTTGGCAAACCCGCCCGCATCGCCCACCAAAATCAAACCCGGCAGGTACGACTTCGCCACGTAGCCCACAGTGTCAAACGAGGTTAGACAGTGGAAGTTGCACTGGATGAACTCCCCACCCTCAATCAGCCTCTTGACCTTGGTCTGGTTCAAGTACCATTGCGCCCGCTGGTGGATGT
The DNA here is from genome assembly GCA_024653205.1 of Clostridia bacterium. Classification (NCBI taxonomy): domain Bacteria; kingdom Bacillati; phylum Bacillota; class Clostridia; species Clostridia bacterium. Next base: position 15,332 of record JANLFO010000005.1, read on the forward strand.
TGACCCGGGCCCTCACCATTTCTTTTAGGGTCTGGTAGGTAGTGATATCGACAATGCCCCGGCCCGGATAGGCCACGGCGTGGGCGGCGAAAAACTCCGGGGTAGAGCCGAACTGAACCGGCGTGTCGCCCCAGTCGTAAACCTCCACTCCGTCCGTATCCCAGTAGAGGTCTACCCTCTGCCGAAGTACCTCTGGATCCAACCGGTAGACGTACTTTACCGCCAGCATGACCTTATCCATGCCGAACCTGGCCAGACCCGCCCTGCGGGCCAGAATGGAATGCAGCCCGGAGGCGTCGATGGTCACCGGGGCCTCGAAATTGCCGACGTCGGTAACCACCCCCCTCACCCGGGCGTGTTCAGTCCCTTTGTTCTCCCAGATCAGGTCTTGGGCCAAAGCCGTTTTAAGCTCAGCACCAGCCTTCACCGCCTGGTCGGCAAACCACTTATCGGTCTCGTTGCGGAACACGTTCAGCATATTCCGGAAGACGTCCGCTCCAGGGGCCAGCCCCAGAGTATACATCTTTTCGTCGTTGTCCAGCACGTACTGCATGGCGATTCCCTTGAAGCGGGGCATGTCCTTATTGCATGCAGCTTCGGAGAACCCGGGGAATATCTCTTCGGAGATGCCCCGCCACAAAGAGCTTCCCGACATGTTCTTGTCGCCCGGGTTTCTCCCGCGCTCCAAAAGCAAGACCTTAAGACCCTTGTCGGCGGCGGTCTTGGCGGCGGCAGTACCGCCCGGCCCGGCGCCTACTACGATTAAGTCATAGCCCTTACTCACAGCCACGCCTCCTCCTTTCCCGAATTCGGTTTGAGAGAGGTTTCGGGAACGAACAAGTTACGCCCTGCGCGGAGTCACTGATCCCCCGCGGGAACTCACGGCCCGGCTGTGGGCAAAGCAACAACTATGCCAGGCATGGGCAGCGAATTCTTCTTGGAATATCCGGGCCCGGACGGAAACACCGCCGAAGGGAAAGGCAGGAGATTGACAGCTGGCTATACATATGGCTAGACATGGCGCTGCAAGCGGCCCCAAGTCTCGGCAGGAGGAGGGATGAAGGCCTTGGGAGCGAAATGAAGGATGGTGCCGGGAAATTTCGGGCCGAGCGGAGGCGCCCCCGAAACAACGGCAGAGGGCGCGAGGGAGTGCTGCCAACCTGGTCCCGAGAACGCACCAGCCGGGATAACGGGGAGTGATCGAGGATGCGCCTAGAGTTATCCATGGAGGAGCTGACCAACCGGGGCGGCGTGCTGGACAAACTCATGGATGCGGTGTTCGATGCCGCCGTTCTGGTTGACCGCCAGGGGCGCATAATTCACGCCAGCAAGGGCACGGCCGAGCTGGCCGGCCAAACGCAGGAAGCCCTCCGGAGCCAGCCGATTAGCGTTCTGCACCCCGACACCAAGTACGAGCACATCATTCGCAACGGCAAGGCCGAGATAGAATTGGTAAAGTCGGTGACGGGGAGAAAATGCATAGTCAACGTGGTTCCCATCACCTGGAAAGGCGAAGTAATCGCCGTGCTGGGGATAGTGGTCTTTCGCGGCCTGGGTCAGCTGAAGGCGGTTCTGGCCAGTCTGGTCGAACAATCTAAGAAAGAATACGACCCCGACCAGACCTACGACGCTCTGGCCCGTCTGGACTCCAGCTATACCTTCGACGACTTTATTGGGGAAACCCCGGTGGTCAAGAAGTTATTGGCCCAGTGCAGGAGAGCGGCTTTAAGCCCCTACCCGGTTCTCATTACCGGGGAGACGGGCACGGGCAAGGAGATACTGGCCAGCGCCATTCATTCCGAGTATCGCCGGAACTCCTTTGCGCCTTTCATCAAAATCAACTGCACCGCCATCCCCCACGACCTGTTAGAATCTGAACTTTTCGGGCACGAGAAGGGCGCCTTTACCGGAGCGGTAGCGGCCAAGAAGGGAAAATTCGAGCTGGCCTCCGGTGGATCTATCCTTCTAGACGAGATCGGCGACATGGATCTGGGGCTACAGGGCAAACTGCTGCGCGCCATCGAAGAAAAGGAGTTTGAAAGGGTCGGCGGCACCAAGTTATTGCCGCTTAATGCCCGCATCCTGGCCTCCACCAACCGCAGCCTGAAGGAACTGTGCCGGCAGGGCAGGTTCCGGTGGGATCTGTACTACCGGCTGAGTATCATCGAAATCAAGGTCCCGCCCTTGCGGGCCCGCAAGGAGGACATCCCCCTTCTCACCAGGCATTTGGCCGAAAAGCACGGGGCAGAAATCTCCTTCTCCCCGGGAGCGCTCCGGGCCCTAATGGAGTACGACTGGCCGGGCAACGTGCGGGAACTCCGCAATGTGGTGCTCCGGCTCAGTCTGGTGGGGGAGCGAAAAGTGGTTACCGCCGAGGAGGTTAAGGCGGTACTCGGCGAAGACCAGGGTCCTACCGGCCCAGGAATTATTGGCCAAGACCCCGTCCGCGGCGAGAAAGAGGCGCCCCCCGGAACGGACTCGGTGGCGGCAGAGGAAAAGGAGGCCATCCTGCGCGCCCTGGAGCTCTGCCACTTCAACGTAGCCGCCGCGGCCAGGCGACTGGGAGTGTGCCGGGCCACGCTGTACAGCCGGATAAGGAAGTATAACATCGTCTTACAAAGAACCTACCTTCCCAGGATGTACACGTAGGTGGGCAATAATTTTTACTTGCCCAGGCGATACACCAAGGTGGCCGGGCCGAGCGGGCTAAAGCCCAGCTTTTCCCACATGGGAACCAATTCCGGGGTAGAGGTGAGAACTACCTGCTGGAACCCCTGTCCCTCCGCCCATTCCAGCAGGGCCTCCACCGTACGGCGGGCGTAACCCCGGCCGCGCAGGGGTTCGGGGACAAACAGGAGGGTGAGGTTAACGGTGTGGCGCTTGACGGAGAAGGTAAGGGCGAAGCGATCGGAGGGTGACTGGCCGAAGCCGAAGGAAATCATGTAGGGATCGCCGGCATTGAACCCGGAAAGCTTGACCGGCCGGCTGAAGAGGCGCTCCAGCTCGGTCCTAAGGGGGCTCAGATCCAAGGCCTCCAGGGCCCGTTCCTCGCCGCCACTCAGCAGCCGCCGCAGGCTGGGGAACTCCAGCCCCAGGTAGGCCAGCCCCAGAGTGACGAAGGCGGGCAGGTAGAGCCCGGTGCCGATGGCCAGTCCCAGGGCGCTGGCCACCCACAGCGTGGAGGCGGTGGTAATGCCCCGCACCCAGGACCCCTCCCGCCAGATTACGCCGGCGCCAATGAAGCCCATGCCGGTAACCACCTGGGCCGCCACCCGGGCAGGGTCGCGGGTAATGCCCGGTCCCCCGCCAAAGCCATAGAGGGAAATTATCATGTACAGGGCCGAAGCCAAGCATACCAGGGCGTGGGTGCGCGAGCCGGCGGGCTTGTGCTGGTGAGCCCGCTCATAACCCAGCAGCGCCCCGGCGGCAAAAGCCAAAACCAGGCGCAAGACCATTTCGGGCTGTAGCCCCACCGCCACCCTCCCACCCCCAAAGTTGCGTGATGGCCTTAAGAATACTCCGGCGACCCTGCGCTTACCTGCTTGTCGGCCTCTACAGTCGCTTGCCCCGGGTTCGGTGCCCGGCGAGGCCTTAGGTGCTCGGATCAACCGGAGATTCCCTAACCCTGCCGCTGCCGGATTCTACGGCCTGAGGCCGGACTCCTGCCCGCCCGCCGCCGCCCCGGGGCAAGAACCCATGGCGCAGGCGCGGCTTCGCGTCCGTGGCTCGTGCGCCCGCCTCCGCCCTCGCTCTCGCCGAGTTCGCTTTAGGCACGCGGTGAAACCGGAACTACCAGCGGAAAACGGGCATAACTTGGGGGAAGGGAAAACTCGCGGTAGAGAAGAAATACTGCTAGGGTGGGGCGCAAGCCGCACACCGGAACGCGAAGGGGGATCGGCGGTGGAACGAGTGGAAAGCATTTTGGCGGACCTGATCCGGATCGATACCAGTAACCCACCGGGGAACGAAAAGGCCGCGGCCGATTACCTGGCGAACCTGTTCGGGCGCTACGGCATTCCCCACCGGGTGGTGGAGTCCGCGCCGGGCCGGGCCAGTTTCGTTGCCCGTCTGGGCCGCGGGACCCGGCGCCTGCTCTTCCTTTCGCACACCGACGTGGTTCCGGCCGGCTCGGGCTGGGACTTCCCGCCCTTCGGCGGCGAGATCCGCGACGGCTACGTACTGGGCCGGGGGGCGCTGGACGATAAGTCTCTGGTGGCGGCCGAGGCTTACGTGTTCCTGCGCCTGGCCGAGGAGGGCCGGCCGCTTAACGGCACCCTCATCTTCGTGGCCGCCGCAGACGAGGAGGCAGGAGGGCGCTACGGTCTGCAGTACCTGGCCGAAAACCTGCCCGAGGTACTGGAGGCCGATTTCGCCGTAAACGAGGGGGCGCCGGAACCGGTTATGGTGAACGGCCGGCCGATTTACTTCCTCCAGGTGGGGGAAAAAGGCATAGCCCAGAGCCGCCTCCGCACCGGGGGCAAGGCGGCGCACGGCTCCACCCCCACCCTGGGCGAGAACGCGGTGGCGAAGATGGCGGAGATCATCGGCCGTCTGGCCGGATCGGCCCCGCCGGTGGAGCTGCTGCCCGAGGTGCGGGTGCTCTTCGAGGAACTGGCCCGCCACCTGGGGGTGCCCGCCCCCACCGAGAGGGATCCGGACCCGTTCCTGGAGCGGTTTGAGGACCGGGGATTTCGCGAATACCTACGCGCCCTCACCCGAATGACGGTGTCGCCCAACGTGGTCCACGGCGGCACCCGGGTCAATGTGGTCCCCGACGCCTGCGAGCTGCTGGTGGACGTGCGGCTGCTGCCGGGGCAGACCCGGGCGGATGCGGAGGCCCTGCTCCGCCGCCTGGCCGGGCCGGAAGCGGAAATAGAGGTCTTCTCCTACCACCCGCCCACCCGTTCCCCGGCGCAGGTGCCGGCCTGCGAGCTGATCCAGCAGGTGCTGCTGGAGACCACCGGGGCCGCCGCCTGCCTGCCCTGCCTTTCCACCGGGGCCACCGACTCCCGCTTCCTGCGCGAAATGGGGATACCCGCCTACGGCATATGTCCCTGGCGGCCCGACTTCGAGCCGGCCCTGAAGGAAACCGTTCACGGGCCCAACGAGCGCATTGACCTCGCGAGCCTCAACCTTGCCGCCGAGTTCCTGTACCGGCTGGCCGTGACCTACCTGGGTTAGAGCGATCCTGGTGTATAACAATCTTGCCATGCGCATTCTCTCGGTCGTCGATGGAAATGAACACGGCTCCGTTGACCTGGCACCGCGGCCGGTCTGGCTGGACCACTATTTAGCGCCTACCTTCCTGATTCGGACGTGGTTGCGGGTGACCACGGTAAAGGCGCCAGCGAGTTCCGCGAGGTGCCTATCGATAGCCGAGGCAACCAACCTGGCCTTAGCTTCCTGCGGCAGACCCGAAAGCCTTATCAGGATGGCGCCGGCAATTGCGCGGCGTTGCCGAAACACGATTTCCCCGAAGTCTTTGTCCGCCGTGATCAGTACAGCCTGTTTTCTGTTAGCCTGGCTCAAGAGCTCCTCGTCAGAAATACCCGGTTCCGTCTCCGCCACGTATGCGACCTCGTGGCTGCGACTTCGGAGTTCAACGACGATCTCGCGATCTACGTTCTCGTCGGCCAGGAATCTCATTCTGCCGCCTCTTGTACCGGATAGATCACGTCAGCCCGTATGGCTTCCGCGGCAAACGCAAGGGCCGCCCGAATTCCTTCCTCAGTGAGGCGCGGGTGAGCCTTTAGGATTTGCTCCACCGTTTCCCCTGCGGCAAGCTTCTCCAGGATGAGTTCCACCGGTATCCTGGTTCCGGCAATTACGGGCTTCCCCATAAGGACTCTGGGGTTAGACGTGATCAGATTCGCCATCGCCATGCTGCACGCCCCTCTCTGCGATTGTCGCTGTTCCCCTACGGAGAATCCAGAACCTCAACCGCAAGTTCTACCATCTGTGCAAGCGAGCCGGGATCAGCGCGAACCTGCACGCGCTTCGGCACACCTTCGCGACGAGGCTCCTCGAGCAGAGCGTGGACTCAAGGTCGTGCAGGAGATTCTCGGCCACTCGCAGATAGCTATCACCGCCGACACGTACGCCCACGTCACGCCCAGACTGCAGCGAGAGGCTGCCGAAAAGATTGGCGCGCCCGGCAGGATTCGAACCTGCGGCCCACGGATTAGAAGTCCGTTGCTCTGTCCTAACTGAGCTACGGGCGCGCGGCTGTGGGACTCAGATAGGGCCGGAAACGCAGGGTTTCCGGCCCGGCTCGTTCTATTCTGGAGCGGGTGATGGGAATCGAACCCACCCGACTGGCTTGGAAGGCCAGGGCTCTACCACTGAGCTACACCCGCCCGCAGTGGATATGATATCGCAAAAGCGCACGACGGTCAACGCCCTTTGGACCCGAGTTATCCCCAGTTTTGAGTTGGCTGGCGGTACCGGGTGCTCCCCGTTCGTACTGTCACCTCGCCGACCAAACTAGGGCTTGGGCTTCGCGCTACGGCGGGCTTCCCTCGGAGGCGCCGTCCATGGCGCCCCTCGGCTTCGGCCATCCATAGCCTCCGGCCCGCCTCCGCCCTCGCCCTCGCCAAGTTCGGTGCCCGGCGAGTTGCCAATGTACCCAGGCGAGCACCCGGTACCGCCTGAGGGAAACTGGGGATACGTCAGCCTTTGGACCTCAGTTGTCACCGCCTGCCCCGGCGTGTGCCGGTCTCTCCACGGTACCGTCTCAACCTAGGCCTGACAGGCTTCCCCGGACCGGCCGCTGCGTCCGGGCCAGCTGGGGGGCTCTGGCCGGTTACGGCCATAAGTTCTTCAGAAGGATTTCCAGCCCTGGAAGCAGCGGTGAGGTCAGAACCGCGTCGTCCTCCAGCTCCGCCACCTTCACCAGGCGGCCTTCGGCGTCGCGCCGATACACTTCCAGAATGCGCAGCTCCGGGTCGGCCATCCAGTACTCCAGCACGTCGTGCTGGCCGTAGAGTGCGCGCTTGAGCTTTCTATCGATCTGCCGGGAAGCCTCCGAGACGACCTCAACCACCAGGTCGGGCGCGCCCTGGATGTTCTGCTTGGTGACTCGATCCAGGTGAGCGTTACTCAGGAATATCAGGTCAGGCTGGACCACGTCGCGCGGTGACAGCACCACATCTACGGGAGCAAAGAAAACCTGACCCAGCTGGTGCTTCAACACAAATCCGCCGAGCACCATGTACAGGTTCCCGAGAAACAGCTGGTGCACGGTAGTCGGTGCCGGGGTCACGAAGTGCTCCCCCCCGATGAGCTGGTGGCGGCGCCCGTCGTCGGGCAGGAGGAGATATTCCTCGTAAGTTAGGCCCCCGGCCGCCGCTTCTTTTCTCGCCAGGCTCATAGGCACCCCCCTGCACATTTTACCCCGGCTCAAGCATGGGCGCAAGCGCCAAGCCTCCCGGCCATCGGCAGCCTCCGGCCCGCCTGCGGACTTGCCCTCGCCAAGCTCGGTACCCGGCGAGGTGCCAATGCACTCAGAGGGGACCCGGAGATGCAGAAAGTCACGGCCGGGGGTTCGTGAGCGCCTGCAGGATGGGGAGGGCCTTGGCCACCGCCCGTCCCCGGTGGCTCACCCGGTTCTTAACTTCCTCCGGCAGCTCCGCCAGGGTGCAGCCGTACTCGGGCAGGTAGAACAGAGGATCGTAGCCGAAGCCGTTTCCTCCCCGGGGCGCAAGAGCGATAAAACCCTCGCAGGTGCCCTCCACCAGGACTTCTTCAAATGCCGGTTCCTTGGCTTCGGCAGAACCGGTTCTCACCGGGCTGAGAACGGCCAACACGCAGCGAAAGCGCGCCCGCCTTGCCTCTAAGGGAAGGCCGTCGAGCAGCCCCAGGAGCTTGCGGTTGTTCTCGTCGTCGGCGGCCTTATCGCCGGCGAAGCGCGCCGAGTGTATTCCCGGCCGCCCGTCCAGCGCGTCTACTTCCAGGCCGGAGTCGTCCGCCAGGGTGAGCCGTCCGGTGGCCCGGGCGACCGCCCGCGCCTTGGCCAGGGCATTCTCCGCGTAGGTTCTCCCTTCCTCCGGCGGCAACGTCAGCCCGGGAAAGTCGCACACCGACAGGAGCCGCACCGGCAGCCCGGCCAGCAGGAAGGCAAACTCCCGCAGCTTGCCGCTATTGCCCGTGGCCACTACCAGATCCGTCTGCTCCATGGCCTGCTTCCCTCTCCCCGATTCTTCCGGCCAGCGGGCCCAGCACCCGTTTCTGCACCTCGATCAATTCCCCGATGCCCCGGCGGGTCAGGTCGAGCATGGTGGAGAGTTCTCCTTGGGAGAAGGGCGTTCCCTCGGCGGTGCCCTGCACCTCCACGAACAGCCCCCTCCCGGTCATTACCACGTTGAAATCCACTTCTGCCCGGGAATCCTCTTCAAAGGTCAGGTCCAGCAAGATCTGCCCGTCTACCTTGCCCACGCTGATTGCCGCCAGGAAATCCTTGAGGGGCAAACGCTCGAGCTGGCCGCGCACCACCAGGGTCTCCAGGGCCAGGGCCAGGGCTACGAAACTGCCGGTTATGGCCGCGGTGCGGGTGCCGCCGTCCGCCTGAAGCACGTCGCAGTCCAGCCACACGGTGCGCTCGCCCAGGGCCGCCAGGTCCACTACCGCCCGCAGGGAACGGCCGATGAGACGCTGGATCTCCTGGGTGCGGCCGGAAAGGAAAGCCCGGCCCGCCTCCCTGACGTTGCGGGTCTGGGTGGCCCGGGGGAGCATGCCGTATTCCGCCGTCACCCAGCCCTTGCCCTCGCCCTTGAGGAAAGGCGGCACCTTCTCCTCGATGGTGGCCGTGCACACCACCCGGGTATCGCCGGCCGAGATGAGCACCGACCCCTCCGGGTACTTGAGATAGTTGGGTATGATCTGTACCGGCCGCAAGTACGCGGCCTGGCGACCGTCCTTTCGCACTCGTCTGCCCGCCCCGGCATCCCCCGCCGGGGCAGTCTGGCTCCTTTCTGCCTAGGATGTCCCGCCTAAGTTTAGCACACCTGCCGGAGTCTGCCAAGGCCGCAATCCGCCCGTCGCGGTCCCGGTTTCCGGGGTGGTACCGGTTCCCCCGTACCGGTACTCGGCCGACGGAACCGGGGTTCGAGGCCGCGGGCTCCGGCATGCTCCCCGCGCAAGAACCCGTCCGTGGCGCCGCCCCGGCTTCGGCCATCCGTGACCTTCCGCCCGCGTTCGCCCTTGCCCGCGCGAAGCAGGGCGGGGACAATCCGGCGCTTTCCCCTCAGAACCCGTACACCCGGCCTTCTTCGGCCAGAAGCACCTGCCCGGAGAAGCGGCATTCGGCCTCGGCGCGCAGGCTTTCCGGGTCGTAGTCGGGCCAGAAGTGGGTGAGGATCAGGGTCCGCGCCCCGGCCCGGCCGGCCAGTTCCGCCGCCTGGGCGGCGGTGAGGTGATCGTCCGGCAGAAGCGGGCGGTCGGCGGTCAGAAGGCTGGCTTCCGCCAGAACTACGTCCGCTCCGCGGGCCATTTCGGCCAGACCTTCCCACCAGGCGGTATCCCCGGTGTAGAAGAGCCTGCGGCCGGCGCACACGAGATCCAGGCAGCAGGCGGGGACGGCGTGGCGGGCGGCAAAGAAGCGCGCCCTTACCGGACCGACCTCGACCTCCACGAGGGGCGCGGGCGGGCCGGGTTCCGGCCCCCCGGGCGGAGCCAGCTCCGGAACGGCCCGGGCGATGAAAGCCTCGCGGTAAGAGGCAATCAGGGCAAAGAAGTCTGCCGGCTGGGCGGGCGCGTAGAGGGGCAGGGGCGGGGCCGGCAGGGCCTGTCCGTGGCCCCGGCCCGCCCGCGCCCGGAGGGCGTGCCGCAGGGCGGGGAGGTCGAACCAGTGGTCCGGGTGCAGGTGGGACAGCAGCACCGCCCGCAGCCGGTCGAGCCCTACGCTGCCCAGCAGCCGGGAGATCACCCCGTGGCCGCAGTCGACCAGCACGAACTCGGAGCCGTCGCCGATCAGGTACCCCGGGCAGGCCCCCCCGGGGGGCGCGAACGGCGCCCAGCGGCCCAGGACCCTCAGCTCCATCCGCCCCGGCGGTCTCAAGGCGCCACCCCTCGCCCGCGCGCACGGCGCTGAGGTATGCCCGGCTCGGCCGCCTCCACCGCCGGAAACGGGCGACCGGTGAGCTTTTCGGCGGTGCGACGGAAGGCCTCCGGATCGCCGCTCACGAAATAGCGGTGCCTGGGCCGGTGCCCCGGAGGCGCGGCCAGGCCCCGCTGCCGCAGGGTGCGCGCCGCCTCGCGCACGGTCTCCCGCGCCGGGTCTATCAAGGCCGTCTCCGGCCCCAGGATACTCCGGATCAGCGGGGCAAAGAAGGGGTAGTGGGTGCAGCCCAGGATCAGCACGTCGATTCCCTCGGCCTTTAACGGCGCCAGGTATTCCACCAGGGCGGCCCGGGCCTCGGGGGTATCCACCGCCCCGGCTTCGGCCAACGGCACCAGGAGCGGGCAGGCCTGGGGAATGACCCGGACTTCCGGCCGCAGCTCGGCCGCCACCCGGCGGTGGGCCTCGCTGCGCACCGTGGCCTCGGTGGCGATCAGCCCTACCCGGCCGTTCCTGGTCCGGGCCAGGGCGGCCCGCACGCCGGGCTCCACCACCCCCACGAAGGGGACGGGGTAGCGGGCCTGCAGGTAATCCAGCGCTACGGAGGACGTGGAGTTGCAGGCGTCGATGATCAGTTTGGCTCCCCGGCGGACCAGAAAGGCGCTGATGGCGTCGGCCAGCCGTATCAGCTCCTCGGCCGGCCGCCCCCCGTATGGCACGTGGGCAGTATCGCCGAAGTAGAGGATGCTTTCCCGAGGAAGCTGGGCGAACACCTCAGAGGCCACCGTGAGCCCGCCGACGCCGGAATCGAAAAGCCCGAGCGGACGCCTGGAGGGCAATGCTATCAACCCCCGGTAAGAGTATACGCCGGCAGGCCGGCGGCCAGACCGCCCGGCCGCTTTAGTTTGCGCGCTTACGATTCTAGCCTCCGCCGGCGAGTCCTGTCAACGACGCCAGCGGCAACGGTCTCTGAACGCGGTTGTGGGGCGGGCAACTAGTAACCTCTAATCTCCCGACTGGCAGAGAGGGTAATGGAAACGTACCGTCGAATATCGCCGCCGATCTCCTGGAATGCCGTTTGCCGGCCCATCACCAGGTTCGCGGGATCTGCTCTTCTTAGAGCAGCAAGCTCCTCAGGCGTGGGCAAAGGAACCGTCTTGACCTCCGGGGCGAGCTTGAGGTCCCACTCCACGCCCTCCTTTATTTCCTCCGGCGTTACACCGGGGTAAAGGGCGTCCAAATACATTTCGTGAGTTACAGGGTCAAAACGGAAAACGGCCTTATCCGTAACTACCGTCGTAGGACCGCCTCCCACCAGGCCCGCTCTTTCCCGGGCGCCGGGGCTGCCATCGAGGTAGCCGGGGGTGGTCATATAGTCCACCCGGCGGACGAACCTGCGCGCCTGGAACTTCATCATAACAATCGTCCGGCCCACCGAGGAACCTATATCGTTGCCGCCACCGCTGCCCGGAAACCGAACCTCCGGCGAATAGTAATCGCCGGTGCCGAAGATTGCCGTGCTGTTGATGTTGCCGTACTTGTCTATTTGTGCGGCGCCAAGCACGCCCACGTCGTAGAAGCAAGCCTGGAGGTCGCCAAAAACGCGCCACATGCTGGTGAGCGCTACGGCACCGTCAGCCGCGCTCGAGTCTCCCACGTTGAAGTCTACCCGCCATTTCTTTGGCCCAATGCAGCCGGATTCGTACACGATGGTCAGGTTCGGAGCGTGCAGCAGCTGAGCGACAATGCCCGCCAAGAGAGTCAGTCCAATGCCGACGAACGCAATCTCGCCATCCTTGAGCTCCTTGGCCGCCATCAGAGCCATTAACTTCCCGGAAATACCGGCCGGCAGATCGTGGCTCATTTCTACCCCTCCCACCAGAGGCATTACGCCCGAACTCGGTTAAACTGACGCTCCAGGTACTGAAGGCGGTAAAGCCTATCCCAGCCTACCTTGGAACAGTACTCGAAGTGGTCGCGGCAGCCGTAAACATAAGTGTCGAGCCAGCGCAAGAAGCCATCCCTGGTTCCAGCTTGCTCGTGATAGTCGGCGCAGAATAGGACGTCGTAGGCATAGTAACCGTAGCAGGACTGGGGGTGGCATCCGAAAGGCAGGTGCACGACGGCATCCACGCAGTAGAAGGGTATGAGCGTGGCGTTGGGCTGCTGCCTTATTTCTTCATTCGTGACGATCTCCTCGCAGGTGAGGATCACCGCCCGTGCCGCCCGCACCTTGTTTTCGTCATTGCCGACAAACCCCCAAATCTGGCCGTTGCCGGCCGGATCCGCACGGTGAACGTGGATTACGGCCACATCGGGCCGAGCCGCCGGCACCAACGCTACCGGTCGGCCTTCGAAAGGATCTTCTATTACCTTCACCTTTTGGTTGTACTTGAGTATGTCCGAACCCAGCAGAGATCTGGTAGCCATAAACGGCACGTTGAGTGCCGCCGCCAAATAGCGCATGCTGATGGCGGCGTTGGACCAGTCCTCCACCTCCACGCGGTGGGGAACACCGGCCTCTACACTCCGGCGGAAGTTGCGCGCCAGGCCAACGGCCCCGTAACCGAGGTAGGCCCCTTCCCACCTGGTAACGCATCCCGCGCCAATGAGCATATCCCCCGTATCCGTCCGGCTATCGTCCAGGAAGGTTAGATTCTTCCTGCCCTGCCGGATTATTTCGTGGGCTACGGCTACGGAATCGCGCCCGATGAATCCGCCGAAACAAATGGTCGCTCCATCGTGGATATAGTCGCGTACCGCCTGTTGTAACGTCGTAACCTTGTCGGTCCTCCGCCGGCTCTGCTCCTTGCTCGCTTCCATCAAATACCATCCCCTTCCGGCATAATCCTGCTTTACGATGCTTTATCTGTTCCCAGCCTTGCTCATGTCCGGGATCTTGCTGCCGGTCTTAATCAAGCTTCTGCCCTCGGGAAGGCCCGGCTGGTCCGCAGGAACAATGTTGATCGCCGGACCAGCCGGGCTGTTTCATGTAGTGAACCGGCGTTTCATTTTTGCTGGTTAATAACGTTCCTTGTGTGGCCTCCCTATTGAGGCTAGGCTACTTCACTTCCTCTGGCAGAAGCCGTTCCGGCACCTCTATGCCAATTTCCCGGAAGTACTTGACCACACCGGGGTGCAGGGGGGCGGTAGCATACTTAACGGTGCTTTCGGGCGTCGTCCACTTTGCACCGGGGTAGACTTCAATGAGCTCGTTGACGTGCTCAAAGAGCGCCTTAACGATGCTGTACACCATGTCTTCGGAAAGTTCCGGGCTGACTACACAGGTATTCCATACGGAGAGCCCAGGAACTGCCGAATCCACGCCTCGGTAAGTCCCGGCCGGCAACTCCATTGCGTGGTAGTAGGGGTGCTGTGAAGTCACCTTTTGTATCTCCTCCTGGCTAAGTCCGATCATCTTTATCTTGTGAGTGGTAGCCAGATCCATGATCGAGGAGGTGGGCGGGCCTACCGACCAAATGCCCACGTCTATGACGTTGTCCCGCAAGGCTTCTGTGTTTTCGGAGAAAGATAGTCGGTGTACGGTGAAGTCGTTATAAGTAATACCCAGAGACTCCAGGACCTGCCTGCTCATTACCTCCGTGCCGCTACCTGGTGCGCCCACCGAAACCTTCTTACCTCTTAAATCGTTTACCTTATCAACAGGAGTATCGTGTAACGCCACCATGTGTAAGAAGTGGGGGTACATTTCAAACAGAGTGTACACCTTTACCGGCGCGTTGAATTCCACGATGCCTTTCAGGGCATGATATACTGCGTCGTCCATGGCTAAGCCCATCTGGATTTCACCACTTCCAACCAGCCGCAAGTTCTCGACCGAAGCGCCCGTGACTTCCGCAGTCGCCTCTACCCCCGGCACGTAGTTATTGATTATCTTAGCTACTGCCGCGCCATAAGGATAGTACGTTCCCCCGGTACCGCCCGTGCCGAGCGACAGACGCACAACCGCCCCGCCCGCTTGACCACCTCCGGCACCACTCTCCCCGCTCTTGCCGCAGCCTCCCGAGACTAGCATGGCCAGCAACAGCGCGCTGAGCAATGCCCCCAATAACCTCTTGTTCCCGCGCCTCATAGCAAAACGCACCTCCAGAAGTTTTCTGGTATCGGCAACCCCCGACTAGGAGGCTTGCACCGAACTCACCTGAATCTCCTTCCTGCCGGGTGTTCCCCGCAGGTTCAGTGCAATTGCACCGGCCAACAAGGCCACGCCCAAGATATCGGTTAAGATCGTCGGGAAGATCAGGAGAATCGCCGAGGCACCGAACATCAGCCTTTCAACCCGGTTACAGCTCCTGGCAAAAAATCCCTCCATACAAGCCGCCAAGGCAGTTACCGCCACAACTGACATAAAGGCGCGCCACAGAATTTCCAGGATCCCTGCCTGAGCGATTATCGCCGGGTTATAGCAGAACAGGAAGGGTACGATAAACGCCGGAATGGCAATGCGACAGGCCGTCCAGCCGATGCGCATTGGATTCTCCTGGGCAATCCCTCCGGCCGCGTAGGCGGCCAGCGCTACCGGAGGGGTAATGGCGGAAATAATCGCAAAGTAGAATACGAAGAGGTGGGCGGCTATGGGCAACAGCCCCATTTTCACCAGCGCAGGCGCCACCATGGTTCCCACAATAATGTACGCAGCCGTAGTGGGTACACCCATGCCCATGATAAGGCATATCACCATGGTCAACAGCAGGGCTATCAGGAGATTCTCTCCGGACACGTCAACGATAGCCGAGGAAAGTCGCAATCCCAGTCCCGTCAGGTTGAACACCCCTATAACGATCCCGGCCATGGCACAGGCTACCGCTACACTTATAGTGTTCTTTGCTGCCTCCACTACGGCGTTCACCAGCCGGGGCAAGGTAAGGTAAGTACTCTGCCGGAAGAATGCCACCAAGAAGATACTGAGCACGGCGTAGAACCCCGCCCGTATAGGGGTGACACGAGCAATTGCCAGGAAGTAAATCAGAATGGCCAGGGGGATCAACAGGTGGCCGCCTTCTTTGAGCACGGCCTTGAGCTGCGGCAACCGCTCCTTCGGCATTCCCACCAGCCCGCTCTTGGCCGAATGGAAATGCACTGCCATAATGCCGCCGAAGTAATACAACAAGGCGGGAATGCAAGCGCAAATGCATACCTCGATGTACGGGATCTGCAGGAATTCCGCAATGATGAAGGCCGCCGCGCCCATCACCGGGGGCATGATCTGACCGCCGCTGGAGCCGACCGCGGCAATTGCTCCCGCGTACACTCTGCTGTACCCCGTCTGGATCATCATGGGAATGGTGATACTCCCGGTACCGGCAATATCAGCTACGGCGCTGCCGGTAATGGTGCCCATCAGTCCGCCGGCAAAAATCGCCGTCTTGCCCGTGCCGCCGGTGTACCGCCCCATTATTGCCATGGCCAGGTCCAGCAGGAACCTGCCCATGCCGGTAGACGAGAGCAACGCCGCCAGGAAGATAAAGAGAAAGATGTAGTTGGCCGAAACTCCCAGGGGCAGACCGAAGATCCCTTCCGTGGTGAGGTAGAGCTGCGAGATTAACCGGGAAATGGAATAACCACGGTGCCCGAGCAGGCCGGGGATCCAAGGGCCTGCGAAGACGTAGAGTATGAATGCCCAGGCTATGACAACTATGACCCATCCCATGGACCGGCGGCATACCTCGGTCAGCATCAGTACCATGATTATTCCGAAGACTATGTCCCAGATGGTAGGGCTTCCCAGCCGGAGGACGATTTGCTGATAGTTGAGCAGAATGTACCAGGTACACGATAGGGTAAGGACTATGAATACCAGATCGAGGAGAGTAATCCTTTCTTTTTCCCCTCGTTTGGTGAAGGGAAAGATCATGAGCGTAAGCAGCATTATGAACATGATGTGCACGTCTCGTTGCACCCAGCTGGTCAACATGGACACGCCGGCGGTATAAAGCTGGAATGCCGCCAGGGCAAAGGAGACAACCATCACGGCATGCCTTGTGGGTATACTAACGCCTCTCCCGCTGCCAGACATTTGTCCCGCGCCTCCTTCCTTAACTTGCTGCCAGAGGGTTACCCAGCGCGTCTTACCGAGGGCCCTATCACCTCCCGGGACCAGCAGGCGAACCCTCCTGCCGGCCAACGTCTGCCACCTTTATCCTTCGGCACCCATAGAGAACGCCAGCCATTGATAGCCTCGAATTCTTTTCACAGGCTGGTCATGATCTTCTGAACTCGCCAAGAATCTTAACCCTCCCCTAGTGTTCTCCCGCCCCGTTCTTCTCCGGTCAGGTAAGAAGGTGAAAGCACGCCGAGATGCGCGTGGATACCCTCCGCCTCTTGCTGCAAGGCCGCCAAATAGCTTAGGAGCTTATCACGTCCTAGCCGGGTGTAGGGGCCCAGGATACTGAGAGCCGCTACTACCCGCCCCCCCAGGTCGCGTACCGGAACCGAAAGGCTGGACACCCCCTCGATGCGTTCGCCGAAGCTGACTGCCCAACCACGAGACCGAATCGTGTCCAGTTCCTGTTCCAGAGCAGCGCGGTTGGTAATAGTACGGTTGGTCAGCGGCGCCAGACCCAGGCTGTCCAAGATTCGGCGGCGTTCGTCTGAGGGCAAGTAGGCCAGCAGGAGCTTGCCCGGAGAACCGGCATGCAACGGAACACTGACCCCGACGCCTACCGAATAGCGCAACGGCTCAGGGCTTACCAGTTCCGCAATGCAGGTCCGGCTCGTTCCCTGGCGAACGTAAAGAGTAATGGTTTCGCCGGTCAATTCCCCCAGCCTGCGCATTGCCGGCGCCGCTGCCTGGGCGAGACTCTGCCCCTGCCCCAAGGCGCCGGAAACCAGAGCTCTCAGGGCCGGTCCCAGTCCATAGCGGCCGGCTTCTCCGAACCGCTCCACGAAGCCCTTCCTTTCCAGGGAGAGCAGCAACCGAAACAAGGTAGCCTTGCTAAGGCCGGTCTGTCGGCTCAGCTCACTCAAAGTACTCTCTTGCTGACCGAGACAAAGAAGCACTTCGGCAGCGCGCTCCACAGCTCGTACGCCGGGTTCTTTGCCCCGACCTGACCCGGTGACGACTCTACGGCCAACACCCGCTCTCAAGGCCTTCCATCCTTTCCGCTGCTCCTACTCCATTTGTTTCATTAGTTGAAACAGTGTTTCATTTTACCGCAATAAAAAACCACTTGCCTGCGCCCCGCCATATCCCCCGGGTTGACCACGCCAACTGATCACCCAACAGTGGAGTCGATCAAGCGGGCGCACTCTGATCGCCACCAGGCTAAACGGTGGCACGCGGTCCCAAAGATGGAACTCGGTGTCTCGAATGACGAGGCAATGATCGGCTATCGAACCCACTCGCAAATACAGCACCGGCAGCCTCCGATGCAACCCGCTGATGATCGTCCAACCGTTCCTTGCACTCTCCACGCCCTCGCCCATGTACCCCAGGCCGGCCCCCTGGGCTTCAAAGCGCGTTTCCGTAAGAACGATTTCTCCTCCCAATACCCTATAGGTATCCTCCACCCGGCGCCGGTTTACCGAATGGATGTAGCGAAGATAGAACGTCTCTCCCTCTCGCGCGGGCACGGCCCAGACCGTACGGGCGCCGCGTGTCTCTTCCACCACGAGTGCCGGTCGGGGCTGAAGCAACCACATGCCTGCCGGGAAGGCCACCGCCAGGACAAGACCGGCCAAAGTCAGTTTCTTCGGCAGGAAACTGCATCCCATCTTACAATATATTACCATGGAACAGTTCTCAATGTCAACTCCCAGAGTCCCTGACGGATCCCCACTTCTTTGAGGGCAGTGCTGGTTTTGCCCGAGTACCTAAAGCGTGCCGGGTACCGAACTGGGTGAGAGCGAGCGCGGAGGCCGGTCGGAGGCCAAGGATGGCCGGAGCCGCGCCGGCGCCATGGACGGGTTCTTGCGCGGGAAGCCGGCCGAAGCGCGAAGGTCGAACCCTAGTTCGGTCGGCGAAGCGACCGGTACGAGGGGGAAACCAGCACTGCCCCGGGACGAACTGGGGATAACTCAGCCAGAGTCTCGGTCCGGGCAGTTCGGGTTTCACGGACTAACTAAAGCGTGCGGGCTTTGAACTCGACGAAAGCCAAGCTGGACGGCCGGAAACGCCGCTCCCTTCGTGCCGGCGGTCAGTGCCAGGCCAGGAAGTCCACGATGCCCTCTACCAGGGCCCGCGCGGCCAGACTCCGGAAGGCGGGGTCAGCCAGGAGCTGCTCTTCATAGGGGTTGGAAATAAAGGCGAGTTCCACCAGCGCCGAGGGCATCTCCGTAGCGCGCAGGACGGCGAAGTTGGCCTGGCGCACCCCCTTATCGGGCAGGCCGAGCCGGGCCACCAGTGCCTGCTGCAGGGCAAAGGCCAAGGAGCGCCGCGCCTCGCGCTGGTACTCCAGGTAGGTGGGCACGTAATAGTAGGTTGAGGTACCGGCCAGCGAACTAGAGGTAGAAGAGTTGGCGTGAATGCTGACGTAAACCTGGGCCCCTTCCTGGTTGGCCCGGCTGGCCCGGTCGTAGAGGCTTAAGGCGGTGGTTTCGCCGCTGCGGGTGAGCACCACCCGGGCCCCCTTCTCCTCCAGCAGGGCCTTGGCCTCCAGGGCCACGGCCAGCACCACGTCCCGCTCTTTGAGGCCGCTGGGGCCCACCGCTCCCGGATCCGAGCCCCAGGTCTGCACGCTGCCGTGGCCGGGGTCCAGGGCCACCACCCGGCCGGCCAGGTTTACCGGCCCCACGGCCAGCACCAGTTCGCCGGCGTCGGGGTCGAAGCTGACCACCCGCCAGGTGACGCCCTTTTCGCGCAGCTCGAATACCAGCCGTGCGGTAGTCTCCGTGAACTGGCCGGTGCGGAGCCTCGCCACCGGCCCCTCGGGCAGGTCTTCCTGACGGTCCGCCCATTCGGAGGCCAGCACCGCCGGCGCCAGGTCAAGATAGAGCCGGTCGGGGCTGGTGAGCCGGCCCGGGTACCATACCGGCCGGCCGACAAGCGTAAGCCGCACCACCAGCTGCCCTTCCTCCAGGGACCAGGAAAGGTCCCGAATGGTGGTCGGCTCTCCCTGCCCTTCCGGGAGGGGGGTTTCCGGTTCGCCCTCCGCCGGCGGCTCTTCTCCGGGTTCCTCACTGCGGGAGCCGCCGTCGGCAACCCGAACCGCTACCAGCCATCCGGCGATCCAGGCCTTCTGGTCGCCGTAGGCTACCTGGTACCAGGAACCGTACTGCCCCAAAACTTCAAACCGCGCGCCCCGGTTGACCCGGCCCAGGATGGGATAGTCCGTACCGGGACCGGCCCGGAGTCTCACCCCGTCGGCGGTAACCACTGCCACCCGCTGGAGGGCCTCCTCCTGCGCCGGGGCCTGGGTTGCGGCCACCAGCCAGCCGGCCACCCAGCCCGTGCTTCCGGAGGGCAGTACCACCAGGTACCAGTCTCCGCGCCGCTCCAGGGTGGGGAGTTTGGTGCCCAGAGTCACCTGGGCCACCCGGGCGTAGTTGGTGCCCGGGCCCGAGCGCACGTTTACCACGCGCTCCTTGACTTCCACCCAGCCGGGGAGGCCTTGCCCGCTCCCGCCACGGGAAAGGTAGACGGTGCGGCCGGCCGCGTCCCACCCGACCGTCAGGCCCAGGTTCTCGGCCACGAAACGCAGGGGCACCAGGGTGCGGCCGCTCCAGATCGCCGGGGCCGTATCCAGGCTCACTTCTCGTCCGGCCACCACCGCCCGGCGCTGGCCGATCCATAGCCGGATTTCGGTGCCGCCGTTCCTTACCGTGACCTGCCGGGCCGAGGCCTGCCACTCAACCGTGTAGCCCAGCTCTTCGGCCACCACCCGCACCGGAACCAGGGTGCGGCCGTTCTGGTCTATGTAGCCCTTGGAGCTCAGGAGCCGGCCCTCCAGCCGCAGGCTCACCTCCGGCGCGGAGGAAGAACTCTGAGCCCACGCGGTGCCGGCTGCCAGACAGAAAATCCAGGTTACGACCAAAACCGTCCAAAACCGGCTTTTCAGAAGCCGGCCGATCGAGCGCCGGAAAGGCACGAACCCACCCCCGCCCCCGGATTACCTGCGGGTCCCAGGGTTATCTACCGGCAGATCCGGTTCCTCCACCGCCGGTGAAACCAGGCTGCCGGCAGAACTTCTAACCCGGGTCGACAACAGCTTGTCTGCTGCTGTCTCGGCAAGAAGATAGTTCTCGAAACTTGTCCGATATCCTCTTGCCAAATAGTGGCAGGGGTGGGCCGACTTTATTTGGGCAGGATAAGGCCCTCGTTCCGGGCCAGCGCCTCACGGATGTCCAGGTGGCCGGCGAGGGTCTGCTGGTACTGGCCGTCCACCAGGATCTGCACCTTCTTCACGGTGGGAAACTGGGTCAGGGTATTGACTATGGAGTAGACGGTCAGCATCTCTCCCATGGTGCCCCCCTGGTGGTTGGCCACCAGTTCCTTGCTGAAGTCCACGATGGCCAGGCCGTCCGGCTTGATGTTGATGTCCCGCAGCACCGTACCCACCGGCACCGTAGGCAGGAGGTCGCTCTGGGCGTCGGGGCCCAGGATCAGTTCCTGCAGGGTGGCCCGGGCTATGCCCTGGACCTTGGGGATCTGCCGGGTCACGGGCACCAGGTACTGACCCGTGGGGTCGGCGAAGTACAGGGTGACGGTGGTGGTCTCGCCGGGGCCGGGCGGCACCTGTTCTGCGGTCTCCGGAGTCTCCTCGGGAAGGGTGCCTTCCTGCCCTGCCTCGGCGCCCGTACTTTCGCCAGGGGTTTCCTCCGAACCCGATTTCAGCAGTCCGCAACCCCCGGCCCAGACCAGGCTGAGTCCCAGGGCCAACACCAGAAGGGTTACCAGCAACCGTTTGCCGCGCATCAAGAAACCTCCTTCCGGATAGTCTTACCCATAGTTATGGCCGGAAGGAGGTAAATATTACTAATAGCCGGTGCCGGCGCTCCGGATACCCGGGAAAGCCAGCGGCATTGCCCTTCGAAAGGCGAGGATGCCTCCGGCTAGACCCGGTCCAGGACCCGCCCCAGCGCCTCGATAAAGCGGCGGTTCTGCTCCGCGGTGCCGACGGTGACCCGCACGCAGGTGGGCAGGTCGAAGATGTCCGCCGGCCTGACTATGACCCCTTCTTTCAGCAGTTCGTGGAAGACCCGGCGGCAGTCCCTGCCCACGTCCACCAGAATGAAGTTGGCCTGGGTGGGCTCGTACCTGAGACCCATGGCCTCCAGGGCCCGGTAAAGGTACTCCCTTCCCTCCCACACGATTTTTTGGGTCTTTTCCACGTGCTCTTGATCGTCCAGGGCGGCCAGGGCCGCCACCTGGGCCAGGGAGTTTACGTTAAAGGGGTCGCGCACCCGGTTGAGCCAGCCGATCAGCTCCGGGTGGGCGATGCCGTAGCCCACCCGCAGGCCGGCCAGGCCGTAGGCCTTGGAGAAGGTGCGCAGCACGATCAGGTTCCTGCGGCCCGAGCGGATGTGGGGCAGCAAGTCGGGGAAGTCCGGTGCCGAGGCGAACTCCCGGTAGGCCTCGTCGAACACCACCAGCACCCTTTCCGGCACCCGGGCCAGGAGGGCCTCGGCTTCCGCCTGGCCGACCATGGTTCCGGTGGGGTTGCAGGGGTTAGAGACGAAGATCAGCTTGGTGCGCCCGCTTATCGCTTCTGCCATGCGCTCCAGGTCGTAGCGCAGCCCCCGGCGGGGGACGTATACCGGACGCCCGCCCAGGAGGCGGGTTACCAGGGTGTATTCGGTGAAGCTGTGCTCGGCGATGATGACCTCCTCCCCCTCGCGCAGGAAGGCCAGGGGGATCACCTTGAGCAGCTCGTCCGCGCCGTTACCCAGGATAAGGTTCTCCGGGGCGAGCTCCAGCCGTTCGGCCAGGGCGTGCCGCAGCCGGCGGCCGGACCCTTCGGGATAGTAGAAGATGTCCGGGAGGGCTTCTGCCACGGCCCGGAGTGCCCGGGGCGAAGGTCCCAGGGGATTCTCGTTGGAGGCCATCTTGACCACGTCGGTAAGCCCCAGCTCCCGCTGCACTTCCTCTATCGGTTTGCCGGGCTCGTAGGGCTTAATGGCGGCTACGCAGGATCGAACCAGGTCTTGCATCGTCTCCGTCACTCCCGCCGCGCGCAGATTATATGGGGTGGTAGTTCCACGCTTCTCCGCCTTTTCCTGCCGGCCGCTCCCCGCGGACGAGGGCGACCTCAAGTTTATCCCCGTCGTACGTGTATACCACCCTCCCCTCCGGGGCCACGGTCTCCAGGTGCACCGGCCGGCCCCACAGGAGGCGGAGGTGCCGGAGCGCGCGCTCCACGCTGCCCGCGGCCAGTACCCGGCCGTCGTAAAGGTGGCGCAGGTACAGCTCTTGCCGGCCCCGGTAGTCCGCGTCCGCCACGCTCAGGCGGGGAATCCCACCGCCGGCCAGTTCCCGCACCAGCACCCGGCGAACCTCTTCCCACTCCCCGGCCGCAGCGCTTACCACCCAGCGCCCGCCCTCCGCGCGGTAGACGAAGAGGTCGAGCTCGGCCACCAGTTCCGGAGTGAGGTAGCGCTCTGCCAGCGAGGCGTCGTCCGCCGCTTCCCGCACCCGGAACAGCCCCTCGCGGTCCTCCCTTTCGGCCACGGTCTCGAAGAGCCTCAGGCCGACCAGGTAGGGGTTGAGCCCCGGCGGCCGGGGGCAGAGCAGCCGGGCCTGGAGGCGGGCCCACTCTACAGCTTCTTCCCCGGACAGGGTGAGCCGGCGCATTATCCGGGTGTGCCAGTAGGTGGCCCAGCCTTCGTTGGCCAGGCGGGTCAGGATAAGCGGGCGCAGGTGAAGACCCTGCCGGCGGGCAAGCTCCACCACCTCCCGCTGCCAGTCGGCCAGGCCCGGCCCGCACCGGGCCACCAGGGCGAGAAGGTCGTCCCGGCCGGAGGGGTGGACGTGAGGGAGGAGGGCCAGGGCGGCGTCCAGCAGCCTCTCTACCGTACCGGCGCCGTAACGCCGCTCGCAGCGCCGCAGCCAGGCCGCCTGGGCGGCCAGCACCTCCGGTTTGGGCGCCGGCGGGAAGCGGAAGTGGCGGTTGTGGCGGAAAAAGTCGGCGTGGGCCACGGCGTGGGCCACGGCCGCCAGGGCCTGAACCCGGGCGGACTCGATGATGTAGGCGGTGGCCGGCCGGGTGGGCAGGATCAGCTCGTAGGTCCGCTCGAAGCGGTAACGGTGGCGCGCCCGCAGGAGGTAGTACGCCTGGCCGAAACTCCAGTGGGGAAAGGGGAAAAAGAAGCCGCCGGCGGCCGGGGCGGGAAAGGCCTTGGGGGAGACCAGCTCGAACTGCATCTCCCCGCAGTCCAGTCCCAGTTCGTGCGCCGCCGCCCCCACTTCCTCTACCGCCCGGCGCAGGTGCTCCAGCCCTAGGTCCATGCCCTATCCCCGCCCTCGGGAGCGGACGCCACCCGGGCGAACAGGAACTGCAGGGCCGGGTAGAGGTCGGCCGGCCGGACCAGCCGGAAGGTCACCGGGCCGGGTTCGCCGGTCACTTTTTGGAGGAGTTGGCCGAGGGTGGGCCGGCCGAACCGGGTTTCCCCCACTTCGCCGTAGGCCACCAGGGCCCCCCGCGCCAGCAGGGCCCGCGCCAGGGCCAGGCATTCCCGGTTGTCCGAAGGCAGGTTATCGCCGTCGCTCAGGTGCACCACGTACCGGTCCCACTCCCCTCGCGAGTAGCGCCGGTCCAGAAGCTCCAGGGCCAGGCGGTAGGCCGAGGAACACCGGGTGCCGCCCGAGCCCGCCCGGGCGAAGAATTCCTCCTCCGCCGCCTCCCGGGCCTCGGTATGGTGGACGATGAACACCGTCTCCAGGCGCGCATAGGCCGAACGCAGAAGGCGCAGGGTCCAGAAGAAGAAGGAGCGGGCCAGGTGTCTCGCCGGCCACCCCATGGAGCCCGAGCAGTCCAGGAGGGCCAGCACCACCCCCGCCCGGTCCGGATCCGGCCCCTCCCCGGGCCGGCGAAAGCGCAGGTCTGGCCTTTCCAGCGGCCCCGGGAAGACGAGTCCCAGCCGGGCCCGCCGCCGGCAGTGGGCCGCCAGCGTGCGCCGCCGGTCCAGCCCCCCCTTGGTGCCGGTGAGGGCCAACTCCCAGGTCCACCCGGCGGCGGTTTCCGGACCCTTCGGGAGCGGGGGCGGAAGGAGGAGTTCTTCCCGCAAGAGGTTCGAGATGTCCTCTACCCCAACCACCTCCTCGTAGACCTCCTCCCCGGGAAGGGTGCCGGGGCGATCCTCCATCCCCGCCGCTACCGCCCCCAACACCCGGCCCCGGACCGTACCCCCTTCTCCCTGGCCCACCCGGGGACTACGGTAGGGGTCGTGGACCAGACCCGGGCAGGCGAGCACCGGCAGGGCCACTCCCGCCCCGCTCCCGGGCCTTCCCGCCACCAGGCGTTCCTCGGCCAGCAGCTCCGGCAGCCTTTCCCGGAGGCTATTCCGCAGGCGCTTCCGAAAGAGACGGCGGGCGGCCTCCGCCGCCGGGCCCATGCCCGGGGGGGAGCGGCGCACGGTGGGCACCTGCGGGTTCACCCCCCTCCACCTCGCCGGCCGGGGCGGACGCCGCGCAGTGCAGGAGTTCGGCGGCACACACCGGGCAGTATCCCCGCTCCTCCACCAGCCGCCTTATCACTGCCCGCCCCCCGGCCGCCTCGGCCGGTTCCTCCTGCGCCTGCAGCCGGCCTCCGAGCTCGAACAGCAGGATTTCCTCTACCGCCTGGCGCATTTCCGGATGCTGCCGGTAGTCGAAGCCCTGCCCCTGACCAAAACTGTCCCACCAGCGCAGGAACTCTTCCCGGAAGGCGCGACGGCCGGCCGGTTCTATTCCCAGGTATGCCTCCAGGCGGCGCAGGAACTCCTCGTCCGCCTCCTGCCCGCCGGCCCGATGGTCCAGGTAGGCGCGAACCTCATTCACGTACCGTTGAAAGAGGCCGCGGGCTTCGGCCGCAAACTCCTCGGCCAGCACCCGCCCCACCTCCCGGCATGCCTCGCGGTGGTAGTCCTCCCGGGCCAGGCCTAGGAGGTCCAGGAGGCGCTCCCTTTCCGGTCCCGAAGGCCCCGGGTACGACCTCAGCCCCTTCTCCAGGGAATCCAGCACCGCCCCGGGCGTGAGGCAGCCCCCCTCCTCCGCCGCCACCACGGCGCTGCCCAGCCGCTCGAAGACCAGGCGCGGGTCCACTCCGCTCATGCCCTCGCGGGTCGTCTCGACCGCGAGATCTTCCGCCGTCAGAGAACCGGGCTCCGCCGCTCCCTCCTCCCGGTTGTAAAGGCGGAGCTTCTTAAGCAGGTCCGCGTCCGGCAAGCGGGGGGCCTCCAGCCGCGAGAGCACCGAGAACACTGCCGCCGCCCGCAGGGCCCGGGGGGCAAGGTGCGCCCGGAGATCACCCTGGGAGAGCAGCCGGTGATAGATCCGCACCTCGGCATCCACGCGCAGGGTATAGGGAAAGGGGAGGACGAACAGCCGCGAGCAGAGGGCCTGATTCCTGGGATCGGCGCGAAAGCGCCGGTAGTCGGCCTCGTTGGTGTGGCCCACCACCACGGTATCGCAGGAGATGAGGGCGAAGCGGCCGGCCTTGAAGTTGCCTTCCTGGGCCAGGGAGAGCAGCAGGTAAAGAAAGCGTTCGTCCACCTTCAGCAGTTCCTGGAACTCCATCAGGCCGCGGTTGGCCCTGTTGAGCTCGCCGTCGAAGCAGTAGGCCCGGGGATCGGATTCCGACCCGTACCGGGTGATGCGGGCGAAGTCCAGGCTTCCGGTAAGTTCGGCCAGGTCCTGGGATTTGGGATCGGAGGGCACGAAGGTGCCTATGCCGATCCGGTCCGGTTCGGAAATGAAGATGCGCCGCACCGGCATGTCTTCTATCCGGCCGCCGTAGACCTCGCGCAGCATAAGCCGGCAATAAGGGCACAGCTCCCCCTCGATCCGGATGCCGCAGCGCCGGAAGAACTCCGGCCGCAGGGAGGCGGGAATGAGGTGAAGCGGCTCCTCGTGCATGGGGCAGTCCTTCAGGGCATACAGCGCGCCCTCGTCCGTGCGGGAGTATTCCTCCAGGCCCCGCTTGAGCAGGGCCACCAGGGTGGACTTGCCCGAGGCCACCGGCCCCACCAGCAGGAGGATGCGCCGCCGCGCGTCTAGCCCCCGGGCGGCGGGCCGGAGGTACTCCTCCACCAGCCGCTCCAGCGCGGCCTCTACCCCGAAGAGGCTGTCGGCGAAAAAGGCGTAGCGCTTCCCCTGGGGAGTGCTCTCCACCCCCGCCCGCACGATCATGTCGTACATACGGGTGTGGGCGCTGCGGGCCAGCCGCGGATCGGCCTTTACCAGGGAGAGATAGTCGGCAAAGGTCCCTTCCCAGACGTTTTGCCCCTCCTCTTCTCTCCACCCGACCGGAAATTCCCTCCAGCTCACCCGGCTCACCTGCCTCACCTGGACCACCTCCCCTGCTCTCGTTGTGGCGGCCCGGGCCCGCTCCGTCTAAGGTGTATGAAGGTGGAAGGAGAAACATAAATACCAATGCTTTACAGCCACAGCCCCCAAAACCAAAGCTTTACAGGCTTTGTTTTTGCGCTATTCTGGTGTTATAATGGTGGTGCGCGCCGGCTCCGCGGCGCCAAACCTTTGGGAGGAGGTTAACTCATGCTGCTGGGGGTGGATTTTCACCTTCAGGCTAACGGGTTGTTGGCTTTTGCCGAAGGCATTCTGGCCCCCGAGCCTGAAGTACGCCGCCTGGCCGACGCGGTGGATGTCTTCCTGGACAACGTCGAACCCACCGGCCAGCCCCTCTACTACATGTACCGGGGGGTTGCCCACGCCGATAAGATAGAGATCTTTCACCTCTACGGCCTGCGCTACGACATAACCGTGCTGGTTCCGGTGAAAATAGGCCGGGAATTCGTGAAGACCGTGGGGCACTTTCACTCCCCCAAGCCGGCCAACCAGGAGGAAACCTTTTCCGAGTACTACGAGGTCCTGGCCGGCGAAGCCCTTTACCTGCTCCAGAAGAACAAACGGGACGGCGACGTAGAGGAGATCATGGCCGTGGAGGCCAAGAAGGGCGACAAGGTTTACGTCCCTCCCAACTACGGCCACGTCACCGTGAATCCCACCGAGGATTTCCTGGTTATGGCCAACCTGGTGGCCGCCGATTTTCCCTCCCTTTACGAGCCCTTCCAGATAAAGAAGGGCGCGGCCTACTACTGCATCGAGGGTGAAACCGGACGGACCGAATTCGTGCGCAACCCCAATTACCGGAACTCGGTGGGACTGAAGCTGGTACCCGCGCCCAACCTGAGTCAACCCACGGATCTGGTGAAGCACAAGGGCCTCTACCAGGCCTTCCTGGAGGCCCCGGAGGCCTTCCGGTTCCTGACCTAGATCCCCGGATCGCTCCCTCCGGTATCCGTAAGCCGCTGGCCTCCGCCTAGGTTCCCGGTTCGAGGGCCAGGCGGATTTCTCCCCGCACCCGGTCGTCCCGCTCGCGGCGCCAGGCCGTCCTCAGGGCTTCGGCCGCGGCTCGGGTGCCGACCCGCCCCAGGGCCCAGGCCGCATGCGCCCGGACCACCGGGCTGGGGTGACGCTCGAGCGCGGCCGCCAGCGCCCCAACCGCTTCCGGCCGGCCGCCGTTGCCCAGCACCACGGCGGCATTGCGGGCCAGCACCCCCCTCCCCCGCCAGGCCAGGGCGGTACCTGCCGCCGGTTCGGCCGACCCCGGGTCCAGCAGGCTTTCCAGGGGCCACCACCGGAGAGAAGAGGGCCTCTCCTTTCGCCGCGGCCGGTTGTACGGGCATACCTCCTGGCAGGTGTCGCATCCCATGAGACGTTCGCCGATGAGCGGCCGGTACTCGCGGGGGATCACCCCCCGCGCCTGCGTCCGGTAGGACAGGCAGCGGTAGGGGTCGAGCTCGTAAGGAGCGACCAGGGCGCCGGTGGGGCAGGCC
This sequence comes from Clostridia bacterium, assembly GCA_024653205.1. Taxonomy (NCBI): domain Bacteria; kingdom Bacillati; phylum Bacillota; class Clostridia; species Clostridia bacterium. The sequence goes on from JANLFO010000005.1 coordinate 43,335, forward strand.
TCAAGGCAGCGGCGGCAGGAGCCGCAGGGATCGGAGGGGAAAACCTGCGCCGGGGGGACGAGCGAGGACGGCAACTCGGCATCCAGCGCCAGTTCCCCCAGCCAGAACCAGGAGCCCAGTTCGGGGTGGACCAGGCAGGAGTTGCGGCCGAAAAAGCCCAGCCCGGCCCTGGCGGCCAGGGCCCTCTCCACCGGCGGGACGGCGTCCACCCAGGCCCGGTACGAGAACCGCACTCCGGCATCCAGCAACAGGTTTGCCACCGTTCGGATTTTTGCCTCTACCACCCGGTGATAGTCCGGGCCGGCCAGGCTCCGGGCCACCAGTCCCCGGAGGCCGTCGGGAGGCCGGTCTCCGTCGCTGGCCGGGTAGGGAAGGGCCAGACAAACCAGGGTGCGGGCGGGGGGCCAGTAGCGGCGGGGATCGGCCCGCAGCTGCGGGTCTGCCGGCACAAACGGAGGGTACCGTCCCTGCTCCCGGCGCGTCTCAAGCAGGCGGGCCAGAGCCGGGTCGTATTCCGCCCGGGTGACGCCCACCAGGATACCCATATCTTTTGCCTGCTCCCACCACATGCCCCTTACCCCCGCCGCTCCATGGTAGCAGAGGCCCGAGCCAAGAGTCAAACCGCCGGCCCGCCGGCACCCGGCGCATCCGCCCTCAGTCTGCCCGATAGGGCACTCTGCCGACTTTGCCTTGCCGGCAGTCCTGGTTTCCCCTGGTACCGGTCGCTTAGCCGACCGAACTAGGGTTCGAGCTTCGCGCTCCGGCGGGCACACCGCTTAGGCGCCATCCGTGGCGCCGGCGGCGGAGGAAGCGCAGCCCCCCGGCTAGAACTTTAGTGCGTTCAGAAAGATAGAGGAAGGGGGAAGGGCCCGGCAGGTCTCCGGTGGGCCTTACCGGCAAGGAACCGGGGACGACGCGGCAAAAGGGCGGTTCAGGCGGGCCCCGCGAAGCATGTCAGGGCGATGCCAAATCCAGGAGTTGGCCGAGGTTCCGGACCGGGAAACCTACCTCGAGGTGTACCGGCTGCTGGAAGAGGCCACCCCCCTGCGGGAAGACTGCGGACTGCTCTGCGGCAGGCTCTGCTGCCGGCCCGACCGGCCGGACACCGGGATCTACCTGCTGCCGGGAGAGGAAGCCCTTTTCCGGGGCGACGAGGAATGGCTGGAGTGGACGGAGCAGCGGGCCGAGGAATACGACTTCCCGCCGGGGTGGGAGGGTACGGTCTACTTCGTGCGCTGCCGGGGCACCTGTCCCCGCTCTTCCCGTCCCCTGCAGTGCCGCTTCTTCCCCTTGACCGCCCACTGCCTTCCCGACGGCCACCTGGTGATCATCTGGGAAACCCTGGCCCTGCCCTACCGCTGCCCTTTACTCACCGGAGCTTACCCGCTGGAGCACGGCTTCGTTCGGGCCGTGGCCGAGGCCTGGCGGCTGCTGATGCGCTTCCGCCGGGTGCGGGAGCTCGTGTGCTGGGACTCCCGGCAGCGGGATAAAGCGGCAAAGAAACTGCTGCCCTGGAAGGATCCTGCTACCGGACGCCCCTCCCCGGCGGGCCGGATCGTGAAGGTGGCCGGCCGGCTCTAGTAATCCTCGTCCGAGGCCTCCAGAACCTCGCACTCTCCCGGACGGCAGAGGTGATGGCATATGGGGCAGGCGGATTCTGCTCCCCGGGCGGTGAAGATCGTGCCGCAACGGCTGCACTTGAAGCTGCGGGGAGCGTTCTCGGCCGCGTGCAAGGCGGTCCCTCCTTTGCTTCGTATGCCGTAATACACCAGGCTTAGTCTGCCCTGCCGGACGAGGGGCTACACCTCCGGGCTCCGGCGTCCGCTTTTCGGGCAGAAGACGTGGCCGATCCACAGCTCTCCCTGCCGGCAGTCCTGGTTCCCCCTCGTACCGGTCGCTTCGCCGACCGAACTACGGCTTGAGCTGCGGGCTCCGGCGGGCACGCCGCTTAGGCGCCGTCCGTGGCGCCGGCGCGGCTTCGGCCGTCCGTGGCCTTCGGCCCGCCTCCACCCTGGCTCTCGCCTAGTTCGGTGCCCGGCGCGCTTTAGGTACTCGGTAAAACCAGGACTGTCGGCGGATGCCGCGAGCAACTCGGCCCGCGGGGCTCCTTGTCCGGGCCTGCGGCATATGATATGATGGCAGCGAAAACCGCCAGCTTTTCGCGGAAAGGAGCCTTAGGCATGCGGCTGAGCTCTCGCCTTTACGTGTATCCCTGGCAGGGGGCGGGCAACAACTGCAACAGCTACTGCCTGAAGGGAGAGCAACTGATCCTGATCGACCCCGGGCACGTTCGCAACGAATTCGGCGAGCCCTGCCTCGACTACCTGGCGCGCAGCATGGCCGGGGACGGCCTGCGCCTGGAAGACGTGAACCTGATCCTGCTCACCCACTCCCATCCCGACCATTCGGAAGCGGCCGGCGCGATAAAAGAAAGAAGCGGCGCCCGGGTGGCCATGCACGCGGCGGAGGAGGAGCACTGGCTGGCCATGTTCCGCCTGCTGCATCCCGGACGGGAGCCCTTCGGCCAGCCGGAGGCCGACTTTTACCTGCAGGAAGGGGAGCTGGTGATCGGCGAATCCGACCCCATCCGCCTGCAGGTGCTGCATACCCCCGGGCACTCGCCCGGATCGCTCACCTTCTACTGGGCCGAGGCCAAGGCTCTCTTCACCGGCGACGTGATCTTCGCCGCCAGCCTGGGGCGCACGGACTTTCCCCAGGGCGACGGCGAGCAGCTCAAGGCCAGCATCCGGCGCCTGGCCGATCTGGACGCGGAGTACCTGTTTCCCGGGCACATGCAGATGATCCGGGGCCGGCAGGCGATAAAGAATAACTTCAGGGTGGTCATGGACACGTACTTCATGTACATCTGAAAGGGTCGTACGCCACGAAACGGGGAAAGGGGACTGGAGCGTGCTGCTGTCCACCACGGAAGAGGTCCCGGGATACGAGGTGGTCGAAGTACTGGGCTTGGTCCGGGGTAACACGGTACGGGCCCGGAACATAGGTCGGGATTTCACCGCCTTTGCCCGCAATCTGGTAGGTGGAGAAGTCAAAGCCTATACCCAACTCCTCAACGAGGCCCGCGAGGAAGCTATGCAGCGTCTGGCTCAAGAGGCCCGTTCCCTGGGCGCGGACGCGGTCATCGGCCTGCGCTTCGGCACTTCTTCCGTAATGCAGGGAGCGGCAGAAATTCTGGTCTACGGCACGGCGGTAAAGTTGGCACCCCGATCCGCCGCGGTTTCCCGGCAGGCCGAGGTCCGGGCGCCGTAGGCGCGGCTTGACCGCCCCGGAGGGAGAGGTTATATTTAGAGTGCCATGACCCACGCTAATGAAACCGCATATCGAGCACCGGCAGTGGTCAAGGCCTTTGCCTTGATGGAAGAGGTGGCCAAGGAACCCGGCCGATTGGGCATCAGCGAACTGGCCCGCCGCCTGGGGCTGCCCAAAAGCACCGTACACGGTCTGGTGAGGGTACTGCTGGAGCAAGAGGCCCTGGTCCGCGGCCCGGATCACAGGGGTTTTCGGCTGGGGCCGCGGCTTTACCGCCTGGGCCGGGTGGCGGCGGTGAACCTGAGCCTTGAGGCTCTGGTACAGCCCTATCTGGAGGCTTTGAGCCGCGAACTGGAGGAGACGGTTTTCCTCGGCACCTGCAACGGCCAGGGTATCACCATCACTGCCAAGGCCGACAGCCCGAAAGAATTCAAACTCACCGCTCCGGTGGGCACCAAGCTCCCGCTCCTGGCCGGAGCCACGGCCAAGGTGTTTCTGAGCACCAGGGACGAAAAAGAGGTGGCCGCCCTCCTCACCGAAAAACCCCTACCCCGCTTTACCGAGCATAGCATCACCGATCCCCAGGAATTCGTCCGCCAGGTAAGAGAGGCCAGGGAGAAGGGATACGCCCTGGACTGCGAAGAGTACCTGCGCGGCGTCAACGCCGTGTGCGTTCTGCTGCCCCTTGCCGGGCGCACGCAGCCGTCGGCGCTGTGGGTGGTGGGCTTCAGCCGTTCCCTGACCCCCGAAAAGATGCAGCAGGCGGTGGCCGCGGGCAAGCGGGTGGCCGACGAATTGAGACAGCTTACCTTCGTCTGATCGGGCCTCGGTCGGACCGGGCCAACGAAAGCAGGGGTTAAGAATCGCCGCAACGTGGGGGAGGAAAACATGAGCCGCATAAAGGTGAGGTGGCGGCCCGAAGGACTGGCCCGCCGGCCGGTACGCGTCCTGGATCTGCACGTTCACCTCAAGCTCAGCAAAGGGGATATCTTCCGGGGAGAAGGACTGGCCGGTCTGATCAACCGGGCCCGAAGCCTGGGTCTGCAAGGGTTTGCCGTGGCCGAGCATTTCCACGCCCGCGATTTCTGGGCCATGTACGACGCCCTCTTCCGCCTCTTCCCCTGCCGCGACGGAGTGTTTCGGGTGGAGGAAGGCTTTTTCCTCCTGAGCGGAGGCGAGGTTTCCCTCCAGGAGGGCCAGCACCTGGTAATCCTGGCTCCCCCGGAGCGACTGTACGATCTGGACCATTCCTTTCCCCGGCCGCTCTCCGCCGGTCATCACCCCGCCCTGCCCGAACTTCTGGAACATACCGAGGGCACGGAAGCCCTGTTGATCGCCGCCCACCCCTTCCGCAGCTCGGGTCTCCCCCCACAGGTACTCCCCATGTTGGCCCGGCTGGACGCGGTGGAGGCCAACGGCCGCGACCTGGATCCCCCGGACCGCATCCTCCGCCTGGCGCAGCGCCTGGGGCTGCCGGTAGTGGGCGGGAGCGACGCCCACCACGTCCTCCAGCTGGGCACCCGGGCCACGGTGCTGCCCGCGGGGCCGGCCGGTTTTACCGCCGTAGCCTCGGCGATCAGGCAGGGCCGGGCAGGTCTGGCCGAATTGTCCGGCGCCAGGTGGATGGTGGGCCTGGCGGTAAACTATAAGCGGATGGTGAAGGCCGGCCGGCGCTTCGCCGCCCTCCTGCGTGGCGGCGGGGGCGGTAACGTCCCCTCGGGGCGTCCCACCCGGCCTTCGGCCGCCTATTCCATCCAGAATCTCCCGGAGGCGCTGCCAGGCGAGTATGGTAACCGTACGACTGAGCCCCCGGCGGCAGAAGAGAGTGGAGGCCGGGCACCCGTGGGTATATGACACGGAAATCGAGAGCGTGGACGGCGCCTGCCGGCCGGGCGACCTGGCAGAGGTGGTGGACGAGCGGGGCCGCTTCCTGGGGCGGGGCTACATCAACCCCCGCTCCACCATTGCCGTGCGCCTGCTTACCCGCCGCCGGGAGACGATCGACCGCGGTTTTTTCGCCCGCCGCCTTTTGCGGGCCTGGGAATACCGGCGGCGGCTGCTGCCCGCCCTGGACACCGACGCCGTACGGGTGGTCTTTGCCGAGGCGGACTTTCTGCCCGGGCTGGTGGTGGATAAGTTCGGCGACTACCTGGCGGTTCAGACCCTGACCGCCGGAATGGACCGGTGGCAGTCCACGCTGGTGGAGCTGCTGGAAGAGGCCCTCAGACCCAAGGGTATCTGCGAGCGCAACGACGCCGGGGTGCGCGCCCGTGAGGGCCTGGAACTGCGCCGAGGATGGATCAGGGGCGAGCCGGAAGCCCCGGTGGTCGTGCGCGAACACGGTCTTTCCTTCTACATAGACGTGGCCCACGGGCAGAAGACCGGCTTCTTCCTGGATCAGCGGGAAAACCGCGCCGCCCTGCGCGGTCTGGTAGAGGGCGGCCGGGTGCTGGATGCCTTCTGTTACACCGGCGCCTTCAGCCTGCATGCCGCCGCCTACGGTGCGCGGGAAGTGCTGGGCATAGACTTCTCCGCCGAGGCCGTCGCCCTGGCCGAAGCCAACGCCCGGCTGAACGGCCTGGCCGGGCGCTGCTCCTTCCGCACCGCCAACGCCTTTGACGAACTCAGGAACCTGGAGCGGGCGGGCGAGAAATTCGACCTGGCAATCCTGGATCCTCCCGCCTTCACCAGGAGCAAGGAAAACCTGGAGGGGGCCCTGCGTGGTTATAAGGAAATCAACCTGCGGGCCATGCGGCTGCTTCCGCCGGGGGGATTCCTGGTAACCTGCTCCTGCTCCTACCACCTTTCCGAAGAGCAATTCCTGGAGGTGGTGCTGGCGGCCGCCCGGGATGCCCGCCGCACCCTGCGCCTGGTGGAACTGCGGCGCCAGGCCCGGGACCACCCCATCCTGCCCACCCACCCGGAGTCCTACTATCTCAAATGCCTGATCCTGCAGGTATTCTAAGGAAAGGCCGCCGGCAACTCCGGGCTGCCCAACTGATGTGTTCCCAGTTTGCCCCCCGGCAGTCCTGGTTCCCCTCGTACCGGCCGCTTCGCCGACCGAACTACCACAGCAGGAGTTCGGTACCCGGCACGCTTTAGGTACTCGGAAAAACCAGGACTGCCGCCCGAAAGTGGGAATAAACCAGGCTGCCTACTGCTCGGCCTGGGGCCTGCCCTTCGGTACGGGGGGCGGGCACTTGGTGAGATCCATATTTTCCAGCCTGGACAGTATCTCGTCTGCCTTTTCCCGGGTCAACTTGCCTTCCTCTACCAGCTTCTGCAGCTCTGCCTTCCTGGCCTCCAGGACCTTTTCCTTGAGCTGCTCCAGGGTCAGGCCCTTGTCCGCCGCCATCTGCTCCAGGGTCTTGCCGCTCTGCAACGCCTCGTGCAGCTCTTGCGGCGTCATGTCCAGGATCTCCGCCACCTCCGGCCCGAAGCCGCCGCGTCTACCACCGAAGCCCCGCTGTCCGCCGAAGAACGGACCGGGCCAGACGCCTTGCTCCAGGCCCTCACGCAGCCGCTGCGCCTTCTCCTCGGGCAGGATCCCCTGCCTCACGCCCTCGTCGATGGTCTGGTCGGCGGCGGACCTGACCGCCTCCTGAAGCCTGGCCTCGTCCACACCCAGGGCCGCGGCCAGCTTGGACCAGAAGATCTCGGGCAGGTCCGCGGGCGAGCCCGTGCCCTGTTCCTGGGCTAGGGCCACACCCCCGGCTGCCAAGGCCAGGGCCAGGGTAAGGGCCAGGATCGTCCACCGCAGCTTCTTGCTGCCCACTCTTCTCACCTCCCGGCTACCCGTTGTTGTGTCTCCCGGAGTCTAGAGTAGGCCGGGGAGCTTAAGAAAAGCTTAAAGGAAGCTAAAGACTCACTAAGAAATCAGGAAGGCCTCCGGGTATCGGTTACCACGGTGCCCGCCCAGCGGTCGCCCAGCCGCCGGCCCTGCGGATCGGTAAGAACCAGATAAATCTCCAACGCCCACACCAGAACCATGACCACCACGTACATTATGCGACCCAAGACCGGGATCAGCAGCAGCAGCATAGGGGCGGCAAAAACCAGGTTCCTGCGGGCCGAATCCCCGTAGGAAATCCCCTGGCCGCCGGGATACTCCAATACCCGCAAGCCCAGCAGCCGCTTTCCTACCCCCTGGCCCTCGCCGATGCCGTCCCGAAGAAGAAAGTAGAAGAAGCCTATAATACTGCCGATAAACGGGATCAGCGACAGCACGCCTCCCACCACGGCATCGACCAAGTAGGCCAGTATCCGATGAACGATCCACGCCTTGGTCACTCTGCCTCACCCCCGTCCTGCCTCCACTATACCAGTTACCCCCGCCGCAGGCAAGAAAATCCTAGCCTCCGACCCGGTACCGGCCCCGGGGCGCCGGGTAGTCTCCAGAAGCGGGTCCCGGCGGCATGAACGGCACCACACCCAGGAGGAAGGGAATGAGGGCGGTGATAAAATAGAAGGTTGAGCCAATGAGACGGAAAACATCCATCAGCGCCGCCGCCTCGCGGACCAGTTGTTCCCGGCGGGCCCGGTCGAGGTCGTCATCCCTGGGTGACATCGGTTGCGCCCTCCCGTTCCAAGGTTTACCATTCTAGTCTATGTCTTCCGAGCAACCGCCGTTCGCGCCGGTCGCCGAAGCAGCAGGGAGCGCAGCCGCCGGCCTTGGACCGGAGTATCGGTCTAACCTCATTCGGTTGGTGCTTGAAAAGAGAGCGGTCCGAAGGGACTCTCCGCGAAATGGTTCATGCCGGGAGTAACCGGCACCCGGCCGGAATGCGGGGCAACGGCTGCCTGTCCGGCGCCCCCGGGTGCGGGCGGAGAAACCGGCCCCGCCGTTGCCTCCCGACCTCTGGCTACACCCTCTTCCGACCGGGCGCCGCGAACGCCTCCCGCGGCCCGGCGACCGGGCCACCAACCTTCCCACCCATGATTTGGCGGCACAAGTCTACCGCCGCCTGGGCCGTGGGGCAGTAAAAATCCGCGCCCACGTACCGGCACACCTCGGCGTCAATCGGTCCGCCGCCCACCAGCACCTTCACCGCGCGGCGCAGGCCCGCCCGCTCGATGTGCAGCACCGTCTCCCTGAGGTTTTCTATGGCGCTGGTCAGAGAGCAGGATATGCCCACGAAATCCGGGCGATGCTCCTTTGCGGCCTCGACAAACCGCTCGGGCGCCACGTTCACCCCCAGGTCGTAGACCTTGAAGCCGTGGCAGGACATGATGGTGACCACCAGGTTCTTCCCCAGATCGTGGATATCCTCGCGTACCGTACCGATGACCAGCCTGCCCGCCTCCGGGAGCCGTTCCCGGGTCAGTGAGGGGGCCAGGAGGTCTACGGCCCGGGTGAACAGGTCGGCGGCCCGCACCAATTCGGAAAGGAAGTATTCCTTTTCCTGGAAGCGCCGCCCCACCAGGTTCATCCCCTCCTGCAGCTCCGCGAGGATCTCCAACACCCCTTCCCCTTCCTGTTTCTTTCGGCGCACACCCTCCAGCACCGCCTCTTCGTTCAGCTCGCCCAGTTCCTGCGCCAGGTCAATCCTAACCGGTAACCCGGCGAGGCCGGTCGCCAGGGAAGCCGGGCCGTGACCCAGAGCCAGCTGCACCCCTGCCCCGTCACCCATCAGGTGGGCCAGGCCGACGGCCTCCCCCGGTTCCACCAGGACGAACTCCTCGTCCCAGGGACCCAGCAGGAGCTTTTCAAACAAGCGGGAAGAACCCGGGACCACCCGGTGCTCCAGACCGAGCGCCGCTGCCAGCTCCTCTGTCTGGCCGCGGTACTTTGCCAGGTCGTAGGTGCCGGTGTCGATCAGCACCAGGCGGCGATAATGCTTCAGCATGAGGCGCATGATACGGGCCGTCTTCTCCGGCCCGTACTTGCGCAGACAGTGGTGATACTCGCTCCAGAGGCTGGTCTCGTAATCCATCCAGCCCTTGGTCAGGTAATAGGTCCCCACCTCCCGGGAAAGCTTCCGGCGGACGTCCTCAGAGCCGAGAAGCAGGGAGATGCAGTCTTCCACCCGCGGGAACACCAGCCGGGCGGTCGGCGAACTGACCCCCAGGAGCGCGTTGCCGCAGGAACCGAAGGCCAGCAGGACCGTATCCACGTTGGCCAGCCGGTTGAGCTCTTCCTGGATGCGGCGCCGAAGCCGGTCGGGATAGTTGTGCAGCCCGGACTCCACCCAGAATATCGGGTAGTCCACGCCGGTGGAGGCCACGGCGGCGCTGAGCTCCTCGGCTATGGTCCGGCAGGCCAGGACCACCGCCTTCACCGGCCGCCCTCCTCCGTGCGGGTGCCGGGCTGGGGGTACAGCCGCCGCAGGGTTTCCAGGCAGAGCTCCACGCCGCTGAAGGCGTCGGTGGTGGCGTGGTCTGCTCCCACGTATTCGGCAATGGTGGGGTTGACCAGGCCGCCGATGATGACCACCGTGCTCTCGCGCAGGCCCTCCGCCTCCAGGACGGCTACGGTATGGCGCATGGAGTCGTAGGCGGAGGCTACCAGGCCGGAAAGGCACAACACCCGCGAGCCCGTATCCTTGAGCGCCTGGATGAACTTCGCCGCCGGCACGTCCACGCCCAAATCCAGCACCCGCAGCCCCCGGCAGCGCATCAGGCCGATGACGATGTTCTTGCCGATATCGTGGATATCTTGCTCCACGGTGCCGAACACTATGGGCGGGGCGTCCACCAGGAGAGGCGGATCGTAATCGTTAACTATCTCCACGACCGTCTTGAAGATCTCCGCCGACATGATCAGGTCGGCCAGGAAATACTCGCCCCGGTGGTACTTCTCGCTTACCCGTTCGATCCCCTCGCGCACCGCGTCCACCAGCATGAGGCGGTCGGCTCCCATGTCCAGACCCCTGCGGATCAGCCGCAGCGCCCGGACCTCGTCTATCTGGGCTACGGCCTTGGTTATAAGGTATCTGGTTCGCAGCACCGCTTGCCCTCCCAGTCCTGCGCTCTTAGTAAGGCCGGGAAACGGCCTTAAGGCGAAGAATTCCTCCCCGACACACCAGCACACCGGAACCGATGGGCCTGCCGCCTTGGGCGTAAACCGTTTGCTCGATTACCAGCGCGGGCGCGCCCGGTTCCTCCCGCAGGACCTCGGCCTCGCCCGGTCCCAGTGCCCGGGCGGAGATAACCAGTTCGCTTCTCACCGGCAGCACGTCGGTATGTATCTGGGCCATCTCCGGCAACTCCGCATAGGCCATGTCCGCCTCCAGAACCGGCTTCCCCTTGGTATAGGGCAGGCACTTCCGGTCCAGGGCCACCGGGCCTTCCTCGCCAGAGTAAAGCCGCCGGACGCAGATCACCCTGCCTCCGGGTTCCAGCCCCAGCCGGCTCGCCACCTCTTCTGCCGCCGGGACCACCTCGGCGGCGAGAAGCCTGACCCGGTAGCGCTGCAGCATGGCCAAATCTACGGTCAGGTTCTCCAGCCTGGGCCGGGCCACGAAGGTTCCCTTGCCCCGGGCGGTCTCCAGATACCCGGCCTCGGTCAGAAGCTCCAGGCCCCTGCGCACGGTCATGCGGCTCACCCGGTACTCCCGGCAGAGCTGGGCCTCGGAGGGAATCATGTCGCCCGGCCGGAGCTCCCCGCTCTTGATGCGGTCGCCTATGGCCTGGGCGATCTGATGGTAGATCGGCACGGCTGATTGCTTGGATATTCTCATGATTTCTGCTAATGCCCCCAAACCCGCCTGGACGGTCTATACTTGTATAGACATCTTAACTCTGGATTTGGCGGTTGTCAATAGACCGTACTATAATTATTTCGGCCTTTTGCCCGCGCTCTCGGCAAAAATGTTCTCGCATGGAGGCCGGCCGTGAAAATCAAGGTGAAACCCGAGGACTTCGTGGTGGAAGAGGTAGCCCGACTGCCCCTAAAGAGCAAAGGTCCCTACCGGGTATACCTGCTGGAAAAGAAGAATTGGAATACGGTGGACCTCCTGCTGCGGCTGGCCCGGGAGCACGGCCTGCCCTTCCGGCTCTTCGCCTACGGCGGTCTGAAGGACCGGCACGCCCACACCTTCCAGTACGTCACCGTGCGCCATCAGGCCGACCTCAGCACCGAGGGGAAGGGCTTTTCCTTTCGCTGCCTCGGCCGCCTGGAACGGCCCATGGGGCCGGACCTCCTGGAAGGCAACCGCTTTCGCGTGATTCTGCGGCATCTGGAGGCGAGGGATATCTCGACCCTGAGCTCGGCTGCGGCCGAGGCAGGCCAATTCGGCTTTCCCAACTACTTTGACGATCAGCGCTTCGGCAGCCTGGACCGGGAACTGGGCTTCATGGCGGAGAGACTGCTGAAAGGCCACTACAACGGGAGCCTTCAGGCCTACCTGACCGGCATCTATCCCGAGGAGAAGAAGGCGGCCAAGGAGCGCAAGCGCTTCTTCCGGGAGCACTGGGGGGATTGGCCGGTCTGCCTCTCCCGGGCCAAAACTGCCATGGAGCAGAGGGTATTCTCCCTGCTGGTCGGCCGGCCCAAAGCCTTCGTGGAGGCCCTGCAGATGATCCCGGCCGAGGAACTGTCCCTGCTCTTCTCCGCCTACCAGAGCTTCCTCTTCAACGAGCTGCTGCGGCGCCTCCTGGCCGACCTGGGTGTGGAACTGCTTTCCGTCCCCGGAGTGGCGGGACCGTACCACTTCTACCGCCGTCTCGATGCCGACCGGCTCTCCTACCTCCGAGGCCTGCGCCTGCCCCTGGCGGCCAGCCGCATGGCCTTTCCCGACCGCCGGACCGCCGCCCTTTTCGACCAGATTCTGGAGGAAAGGGGGATCCGCAGGCCGAACTTCAACCTGCGCAAGGTGCGCCAGGCCTTCTTCAAGTCTTCCCCCCGCGAGGCGGTGGTGTTTCCCGAGGGTCTCCATATCGGTTCGCCGCAGCCGGACGAGCTCTATCCGGGCCGGATGAAGCTCGAGCTCGCCTTTCGCCTCCCGCGCGGAAGCTATGCCACCATTCTGATCAAGCGGCTCACCCTCCGCTCGGCCGGGCGCCGGGCCCGCAGCCGGGGCGGCTGCCTCCCGAACGCTCAAAACGAGTAAGCGCCGTTATCGGCGCGCAGAAGGAGCAGCCCCCGATTCCTGCTGGTGCTGGCCACCTACCCCGCCGTAGCCGGAATCCATCACAGCGACTGCTTCTTCAACACGGTCTTCTATGCGCACTCGTACGGCCGCCGAGTGCACGAAGCAGTAGGCGAATCACCGGGCCAATCCGGGCAACCAGGTGGCCAAAGGCGGGTGGAAGAGTATTAGGGCTACGACGGCAAACCCCAATACAATATAAGGTATCACGCTCCTCCAGATGTCGATCATAGAGATGCTCTCCGGAACCATCCCTTTCATCACGTACAGCACCATGCCTACCGGCGGGGTAAGCAAGGAGTTCTCCAGCATCAACAGCATGAGAGTACCGAACCAGATGGGATCCACCTGGAGGGCCTCGATCAAGGGCATGAAGATGGGCGTGGTGATCATGATGATGGCCATTTCCTCCAGGAACAAACCCAAGACGAATACTACTATCAGCATCCAGAGTACCAAGACCGTGGGCGAAAAAGGCAACCCCAGCGCCGCCTCCAGGAGCTTACGGCTGGCTCCCGAGTAGGCCAGGACCTGGCTGAAGGCCGTAGAACCGGCCACAATCAGCAGAACCATGGAGGTGATGCTGGCCGCGCTGAGAAGCGACTTGGTTACGATGGACACGGTCAGCTTGCGGTAAGCTGCGGCCAGGACTACCGCCCCCACCGCGCCAAAGGCTGCCGCCTCGGTAGGCGTAGCCACGCCCAGAAAAATGGTGCCCACCACTACCCCGGCCACCAGCAGGAGGGGCAGGAGATCCCTGGCCAGCACCACTAACCGGGTTCGCATCGGCACACCGCTTTCTTCCCGGGGCGGGGCCAGCCCCGGCCGCAGGACGCAGGCCGCACATATGAAAGCGATAAAGAGGCCGGCCAGCAACAGGCCGGGCAATATGCCGGCTATGAGCATCTTCCCCACGGAGATACCGGCGATGCTGGCAAAGACCACGGTAATGGTGCTGGGCGGGATGAGCATGCCCAGAGTGCCGGAGGCGGTGATGGGACCGGTAATCAGCGACTTGTGATATCCCCGCCGGAGCATTTCCGGCACCAGAACCGCCCGCCTCCGGTGAAACGGGGTCACCCGGCGGGGGTGCGGCGGCCTTCTTGAGATAGACGAACATCCGGTGAATGAAGCCCACCGTAAGCAAGGCCATGCCCACCGGGATTACCCAGGTAAGGTAGTAGATGGGCGTCTGGAGAATGTTGGCCACCACCTCGTGGGCGAGGTAGCTCTGGTACACGGCGCGAATCCCCATCCAGGTCAGGAAGGCCGAGAGGGCGGCACTCAGCACCGAGGCCACCACCTCCAGCCGGGCCTGAGTTCGCGGACCCACAAAGTAATTGAGGAAGTCAACCTTGACGTGGCCGTCCTGATGCAGCACCCAGGGAGCGGCCAGAAAAGCAATGTAGAGAAGGGCATAGGTACTCAGCTCTATGACCCAGGCAAGGGAACGGCTGAAGGCGTAACGCGAAACCGCTCCTGCGGTAATGGATAAGGCCAGAAAGAGAACGATGATAAGGGCTGCGGTTGCCAAAGCCCGTATCAGGCCCAGGTAAGCTTTCACCGGCCCCCCCCCCCCCCCCGTTCAGGAATAGTTGCGGGTAGCCCTTAAGTCGGTGCAGGCCACCGGACCGGAACACGGGTCCGGTGGCCTATCGGGGTCGGCTACTTCCTGGTCAACAGCTTCTGCATTTCGGGCCCGTTTTCCGGACAGGCCTTGAGAACTTGTTGCCATACCGCGTCGTAGGCGGTCTTCAGGTACACCTCGGCTTCGTCGGGCGGCAATTGCACGATCTTGATGCCCTTCTCGGCCAGCTTCTGGGCGTCGGCGGCGATCAGGTCCTTGAAATACTTCTGCATCTCCTGTTCCATGGCGATCGCCGTATCGGTTAGGAGTTTCTTGACCTCGTTGGAAAGAGAGTTCCACTTGTCGCGGTTGATCAGACCGATGGTGTCAACCTGGTAGAAACCGGGATCGATGGCATACTTGGTGACCCCGTCCCAGCCCCAGTCCGAAATCCCGAAGACCGGCCAGCCGTATCCAACTACCACTCCGCGCTCCATGGCCGAATAGACCTCACCCGGATCGGTGGTCACGGGTGAGGCTCCCAAGGCCTGTACGAAGTCACGATAGTTGGGGGTCACCCGGATGGGCTTGCCCTTGAAGTCGCTCATATGTGCGATGGGCACGGAGGTGTAAAGACGTAAAGCCACCCCCGGCATGCCCCGACCCAGATAGACGGCGTTGGCCTTTTCCTGGAATATGCGGTTGAAGAAGTCGTACACCCCGTTGGTCGGCCGTACCCATTATCGCGCCCACCATGACGGAGTTAATCAGTCGACCCAGTCCGAAACGGCCGGCAACCTCCAGGGCGTCTACCGCGACCAGCCGGTGCCCTTCAAGACCGAGCTCGTCCGACCCGCCGCCGGTATTGACCACGATAACGCCCGCTTCGCGCAGCCGGTACTGGGCCAAGACCTCACCGGCCAGGCTGGGATCGAAGATGCCGAGAAGGTCGGGGGTTCTCACGTCGGACCGGAGGCGGATGGGCTTCCGGTCGACCCGTACCTGGGAAACCACCGGGGCTCCCCGCTTTTCCGCGCCGAAGGAGGCGAAGGATTGTACCCAGTAACCCGCCTTGAATAACGCGGTGGCGATTATCCGGCCGCCGAGCTGCACCCCCTGACCGCCGCGACCGTAGAGGACCATCTCCAGCAATTGCCTTCCCCCTCTCTCACGGCTTCCCCGCTACAGTGGACCACCGGGTCACCTCAACCCCTCAAGTCGGGGCCCGGTTTAGGCCGGCCTGAACCGCTCGTGTCCCATGGCCCGGGATATCGCCGCCCCCGCCTCGCGCACCAGGGCGAGGAGTTCCTCCCGGCGCGCTTCAAGCCTGCCTATCGGTCCGGAGACGCTGACGGCGGCCAATACCCGTTTGGCAGACGGCCCCCACACCGGAGCCGCGATGCACATCAGGCCTTCCTCGGACTCCTCCATGTCTACCGCGTACCCGTTTATGCGGACCGCCTCCAGGTGCCCCGCCAGTTCGCGGGAATCGGTAATGGTCCGGGCGGTATACCGCCGCAACTCGGCGGTGCGAAGGTAGTGCATCAGTTCGTCCTCGGGGAGGTAGGCCAGCAGAAGCTTGCCGGTGGCCGTGCAGTAGGCGGGCATGCGCGCTCCCACGTACGATCCCATGCGGAAGGGGCGGGGCTTTCGATTTTCTCGATAAAGACCAGTTCGCCCGTGTCCAGAACCCCCAGGTGAACCGTTTCCCCGGATCGGGCCGCCAACTCCCGCAGCACGGGCCGTGCTTCCTCGTTGAGCCTCAGACTCTTCAGGACCGCCCCGCCCAGGTGCAGCAGCTTAAGGCCCAGGCGATACCGGCCGGTAGCCGGATTCTGGCGTACAAAGCCGCGCAGCTCCAGGGTGGCCAAAAGGCGGAAAGCGCTGCTGCGGCTGATGCCCAGTAGGGCCCCCAACTCGCCCGCGTTCAGCTCTGCTTCCGGCCGGGCCAGGGCTTCTAGTATTTGTAAGGCATTATCTACGGAGTTAAGCCGGTACCTGGCCCGCGGCAGGTGGGTAACCATAAGTCACCTTGTCTATTCGGGCAAGAGCAGGGCCTCAACTTTCCTACCCGCGCGTTCCGCTTCCTTGCGGCCCGTTCCTCGCCTTTTCTCCTTACCTATACCCTCTCCCGCCCGCCAAAGTCGAAGACGGGCACCGTTACCTTCCGTACCGGGTACTTCCCTTCTTGTTCGTGGGTAAAGGTCACCTGCCGGATTTCAAGCTCGCCTCCACAAAGCACGCACGGCACCAATGGTCACCTCTCAGACCCGGCACCTCGCGGCCGGCCAAAGTCACCTGGCACCGCCCGGCCATAGATTTTTCTTGACCAGATAAAAGTGGTGGTCAAAGCCGAAGACATCACCGATACTTCTGGCCTTCAAGACGGCGAAACTGACGGCATCACTATAGGACAGGTCCTGGTCGCGGAAGCGGTGCAGAAGGGTTTCTGCGCTCTTGCAAATCGCCTCATCCGGATATACGAGGGAGAGCCATTCGCCAAGAACAGCGTCCTTGATCACCTCTAGAAAAAGGCTGGCGGCGGAATAGCCCACCCGGTAGCGAAGCCAGGTGTACGTTTCCGAGACCACTAGCAGGGTGGTGAAAAGCCTGGTTTCCTTCGTAAGTGAGGTGTAGAAAGCGACGGCTTCCCGGTGGTAGACATCGTTCCGGTCACACAAGGCAATAAAGGCTCCGGTATCGACAAATAGCCTAGCGGGTAGCTTTCCCGCCATAGAGCTCCTCCTCGTAATGGCGCGACCCGGTACCCGGCCCGTCTACCTTGCCAATGAGCCGGATGAAGGGGTCACCCGGGCCTCCCCTCTGCCGGGCAGCCTGCGCCGGAACTAAGCCTAGCTTCCGGAAAAGCTCCTTTTGTTCCTTAGGGCTAAGTTTCCTTATCTCCTGGAGCAGCCGGTTAACGGCCACGTGCGTTTCCCCCTTTGGTAAGGTTCCGGATTAGGACGCACCCGTACTCCTACCCCTATTATAAGCCCCACGAACCGGCCGGAGCCAGAACCTCATTCCGCCTGCCGGAGGCCCGGCCAATCGGCGGCCATAACCAGGTTTTCCAGCACCCGGGGTATTTCCTCCGGCCGCTTCACCACGGCGTAGTGCCACCGGCCGAAGGAGCCCTCGGCGTTCACCGCCACCACCCAGCGTCTGGCGGCCTGCGCCTTGACCTCGGCCAGCTCGTCGTACCCCCTTGGTTTCTAAGATGAGGTGGCCGGCCTTCCCTTTGAGACGCACGATGAAGTCCGGCAGGTAATCGTGAACCTGGCCGTGCGGGAGACAAAAGTAAACCCCGAGGCGGTCCAGCTCGTGCTCAAGATGGAACTGCCTCAGGGCCTCCGCATTTCTGATAAGCTGGTGGAGCCAGGGGGAGTCGAACCCCCGACCTCTTGAATGCCATTCAAGCGCTCTCCCAGCTGAGCTATGGCCCCACGTCGGATTGTATTATGCCATAATCGCGGCCCGAATGCAAGCCTTATTTGCGGTTTCGGGCCAGGCATTCCTCGCAGTAGCCGTAGACTTCAAAGGCGTGGCCGGTGCTCACAAACCCCTCCACCCCGGGCCACTGCTCGAACGGGCAGAAGTCTATGCGCCGCGTACGGCCGCAGGCCCGGCAGATGATGTGGTGATGGTGCCGCCCGGTGAGGTTGAGCTCGAAGGCGCCCGCCTGCTGGCCGCTCTTTACCAGGCAGATTACCCCCAGGCCGTTCAGAGCCTCCAGGTTCCGGTAAACCGTAGAAAAATTGGTGCCCGGTCGGGTCCGGCTCACCCGCCGGAACAGCTCCTCGGCGGTAAGGCCGCAGTCCGCCTCCCACAGTACTCTGAGAAGCGCCCGGCGCGGCCCGGTAAGCTTGAAGCCCTTGTCCGCCAGGTATTGCTCCAGCTCCGGCAGGCTGGCCACATTAGTCGGAGCAGACACGATCCGATCCCTCCCCTGCCTGCGGCCACTGCCTTATCAGCGCCCTGGCCGCCAGGGCCAGCAGCAGAATTGCCAGTGACGTCAGCACCACGGTGCCCCCCGGCGCGGTGTTGAAGTAATAGGCCAGGACCAGGCCGCCCAAGGTGGCAACTTCACCCAGAAGCACGCTTCCCAGCAGGGCCTGCCGAAAACTGCGCGCCCAGGAGAGCGCAGCGGCCACCGGAAGGATCATCAATGAGGCCAGCAGCAAGGCCCCCACCAGACGCATGGCCAGGCTCGCCGTCAGCCCGGCCGATACCAGAAAGCCCAGGCTCAGTGCTTCCACCGGGACCCCCGCCGCCTTGGCCCCTTCTTCGTCCAGAGCGAGGAAAAACAGGGGGCGGTAGGCAAGCGATAGGCCCACCAGCAGTCCCATCCCCACGGCGGCTATCAGACCCAACTCCGCGGGCGTGATGGCTACCAGGCTGCCGAACAGATAACCCGACACCACGCTCAGATTCAGGCGCCCCAGACCCACCACCAGTGCCGTTACCCCCAGGCCGGCGGCGGTGGCCACGGCAATGGCCAGGTCGGTGTGGCGGGCATAGGCGCGCCGCATGTACTCCAGGGCCCCGGCGGCGGCTCCGGCGGCGGCCATGGTGCTGAGATTGGCGTTGGCCCCAACTAGGGCGCCCAGGGCCGCACCCGCCAGGGATACGTGCGCCAGGCACTCGCCCAGCATGGAAAGCCGCCGCACGGCCAGGAACAGGCCCACGGCCGGGCAAACGGCGGAGATCACCGCCCCGGCGAGAAAGGCCCGCTGCAGGAAACCCAGTTCGGCAAGATCTAGCCAAAGGCGCGCCAGCACTGCTCCTGCTCCTTTTCTGCAAAGTTCTTCCTCTCCCTGACAAACTCCTCCAGGTTCAAGACCCGCGTGGCCTCCTTTTCCCAAATGGTCTCGCCGTGGCCGCTCACCACCACCGCCAGCCCTTCGCTCCGCCGGCTCCGGATCAGTCCTGCCACCAGCGAGGCCCCCTCCGGGTCCAGGCCGGCCAGCGGCTCATCCAAAAGCAGCAGGCGGGGATCACCCACCAGGGCCCGGGCCAGGAGCACCCGCCGCTGCTGTCCGCCGGAGAGAAAGCCCACCGGCTCCTCGGCCAGCCCCTCTAACCCTACCGCTGCCAGGCTACGGGCAACCCGGTGCCGCAAGGCCGGCGACGGCCACAGGCCCTGCCAGGGAGGCAGGCGCAGACCGGTAGACACCACCTCGGCCACGGTGGCGGGAAAAGAACGGTGAAGCGTCCCTTCGGTGCCCTGCGGCACGAATCCCAGCCATTCCCGCCTCCGCAGGCGGAAGCCCTCCCCGCCGAAGAGCCGGATCTGCCCCCGCCACGGCTGCAGCAAGCCCAGGATCAGCTTGAACAGCGTGCTCTTACCCACCCCGTTCGGACCGGTCACCAGTACCAGTTGGCCCGGACCGAGGGCGAATTCCACCCCCTGCCATAGGGGCCGGCCGTTGTACCCGAATTCCAGGTTTTTGACCTCCAGTACGCTTTCCATGCCTCTCACTCCAAACCCCGGTAGAGCTGCACCAGGTTTTCCTCCATGAGGGAAAAGTAATCTTCCCCTGCGGCCAGCTCCTCGGCGGTGAGACTGGCCAAGGGGTGTAGGCTCAGCACTTCGGCCCCCAATTCCCGGGCCAGGGCCTGGGCCACCCGCCGGCCGTGCAGTTCGTCCACGAACACGTACCTCAGATCCAGCCTGCGCGCCAGGTCCACCACCTGCACCAGCTCTCTGGGCCCCGGCTCTGCCTCGGCGTGAGCCCCGGTGAGCGCGATCTGCTCCAGACCGTAGCGGGAAGCGAGATAGCCAAAGGCGGCATGCGAAACCACGAAGGTATGCCGGTTCCGCCCTTCAAGCAGCGTGCGATAGAGGAAGTCAAGCTGCTCCAGCCGCCGGGCAAGCACCCGGTAACGGGCGGTGTAGTAGTCCCTCCCCGCCGAGTCGGCCGCCACCAGGCCCTCCAGGATGTTGGCCGCCTGCTGCCGCGCCCGCCGAGGGTCAAGCCAGAGGTGGGGATCGTAGCGCCCGAGCGGAGCCCCGGCCTCCCGGACGGAAGAATCTGCCTCTTGGGCACCGGCCTCCTCTTGCGACAGGGGTAGAAGTTCTATGCCCTTTGAGGCCTCTACCGTTCTGAGCCTGGGGCTGTCGGCCGAGGCCACCACCCGCTCCACCCAGGGTTCCAGGCCGGCGCCGTTGTACACCAAAAGGTCCGCCTGCTGCAAAGCCCGAAGCACCTCCACCCCCGGCTCCCACTCGTGCACGTCCGCCCCGGGCGGAAGGAGCAACCTGACCGTTGCCCGATCGCCCGCCAGCTTGGCGGCAAAATCGTAGAGCGGATAGATGGTAGCGCAGACCAGAGGCTTCTCGGCGAACCCGGTTGAGGCCGTCCTGGAGCCGCAGCCGGAAACCGCCAGGAAGACCGCAAGGAGCAGCACCAGAACGAGGTGCGGCCGGCCAGGGACCCGATACATTTAGGGGTGCCTCCCCACCTGATAGGAATTGCAAATGCTTTGCATCTGCATCTATGATTATAGTTTCCGGTCTTGAGCCTTGCAACCCCCTATTTGTCCTATTTGTCGGGCGGGCGCCGAAGCCACTACGCCGGAAGGTCGAGCCCGGTTCGGTCGGCGAGGTGACGGTACTGAGGGGGCACCCGGCACCGGAGGCAAACCGGGGACGAGGCCGGAAGCCCCTCCCGCCAACTTCCTTTCTTGCGGTCGAGTGGCAATCTTTTCTTCTGGCGGGCGATTTTGGGCCCTGTAGGCCGGTTTGGGTCATCTCTACAGGCTGTGGCTTTTTCCGTCGCGGTAGAGTTCCGGCTGGGCTTTCTTTTCCTGCGGATGTCTACTCCTAGCATTTATTAACACCGACGGTTGGTTATGCTATAATCGAGCCTCGGGAGGTGTTAGGCTTGGACATAACGGCCGGCCAGGTCTTGCTTGCCCTTTATTTTATCTTCCTGGCTCTTTTTTTTCGCTTTTTTTGGTGGAAGTACTTCGCCGACCGGCATTACTGGCGGAGGCGCCCGATACTCAGCATTCCGCTGGTGCAGGAACTGGCTAACCGCCAAGGCCGCGACCTACCCTTCATCTCCCTTCTGGTACCGGCCCGTAACGAAGCCGAAGTCATCGCCAATACTGTAGAGCATCTTGCCGGGTTGGACTATCCCCGGGAACGCTACGAGATCGTGGTCATCACCGATGAAAAGGAGCTGCTGGCCCGGCAGCGGGGAGAACACCCCGGGTTTACCACCCAGCAGATGGTAGAAGCCAAGCAACGGGAATGGCGTTCGGCGGGAGGCAAGCCGCAGCTCAAACACGTGATCGTGCCCTACGACTTCAGCGGCCGTTTCCGGGGCGGGTGCACCGGCCGGGAAGTGCCCTCCACCAAGGCCCGGGCCCTTAATTACGGATTGGAGTTCCTAGATCCGCGTACGGAGATCTGCGGTTTTTACGATGCCGAGAGCCATCCCGAGCCCCAGGCTCCCCTGTACATTGCCTATCGGTGGCTGATCACCGGGGGAAGCGAGCAGCTGTGGCAGGGCCCGGTCTTCCAGGTGCGCAACTTCTTCGCCCTGGGGCCCATCACCAAGGTGGCCGCCCTGTACCAGGCTCTGGCGCACGAGTGGTACTATCCCGCGCTCATGCAGCGCCTGCCCTTCATAGGCGGCACCAACTTCTACGCTTCCCGCCGCCTCCTGGAGGAAATCGGCGGGTTTGACCCGCAGGCCCTGACGGAGGACCTGGACTTAGGCGTCCGCGCCTACCTCGCGGCCAACGCCTGGCCGCAGTACGTCCCCTTCTACAGCACCGAGCAAACCCCGGAGGCGCTGCGCGCTTTCCTGCGCCAGCGTCTCCGCTGGGCCAGCGGCCACCTGCAGGTCGTAGAGAAGCTCCGCCAAACCCGTGCCTACCCGGAAAGAAAACGCCGCCAGGTTCTGTGCCGGCTCCTCCTTAAGGGCCAGGTAGAGTGGACTTTCTACCAGATGGCCTGCCTACTCCCGGTGGCCCTGATACCGGTTGCCCTGGCCGGCTGGGTGGACCTCACCGCCGGAGTGCCCCTTTGGATCAATCCCTGGTTGCGGTTAAACGTAATCTTCTATTACGGATTCACCTTCTACCTCTGGTACCGCTACCGCCCCTACATGAACGGCTGCCCTCCGCGCGGCAGGCTCCTTTCCCGCCTCCTGGCGCCGGTCGAGCTGCTGCTTCTGCCCGTGGCCAGCTTCTTCTTTCCCCTACCCTATACCTGGGCCATGATCCTGAAGCTTCTCGGGCGCGCTCCAAAGACCTGGGTCAAGACCCCCCGCACCCGGGAAGCCGCCGTTCCCCCGGCCATACCCGTACATACCGCCGGGCGGCTGGCCATGGGGACCGGGGAAGCGGCCCGCCGGTCCTGATACGGCCGTTTGCCGGGCCCGCCGCCCTCTTTCCGGTAAGGCTCACAGCCCCAGCCGGCCGGCAATTCCCTGCATGGCTTCCAGGCTCAGGGCGATGAACTCTTCCAGATCCAAGCCCAGTTCCCGGCAGAGCAGTATGTGCTCGCGGTTCACGTTGCGGGCGAAGGCGGTTTCCTTCATCCGCTTGCGCACCGACGAGGCCTTCACGCCGGCCAGCTTTTTATCCGGCTGTACCAGGGCGGTGGCGACGATCAGCCCGGTAATGGTTTCCGCGCAGGTGAGGGCGTAATCGAGGAGGGTCCGGCGCGTAAGGCCCAGAGCCTCCGCATTGTGCGCCTTAACCGCCTGGATCAGCTCCGGAGGCGCGCCGCAGGCCTCCAGCCAGGCCGCGCTCTCCAGGCCGTGCCGGGAGGGGTTGTCTTTGGTCTGCTCGAAATCCAGATCGTGCAAGAGCCCGGCCCAGCCCCAGAGCTCCGCGTCCTGGCCCAGCCGCTCCGCCAGGCGGCGCATTACCGCCTCGGTGGCGTAGCAGTGCTTGCGCAGGTTTTCCTGGGTTACCTTCTCCTCAAAAAGCCGCCGCAGTTCTTCCTCTCTTCCCGCGTCCCAGGCCACGCCCACTTGCCTCCCCTCGAACCGAATTACGGGGCCGCCTTGCCCGCAGGCCAAGCCGGCACGGCCAGAGCGAACCTGCCGGCCCGCAGTCGCACCCGCATCGCGGGACGAGAACCACCCGGCAGGTTTCGGGTCGGTCCGCTTAACCGTTCGTCAGGGCCCGGCGAATGTTGGTCAACAGCTGCGCCTTGGGCTGGTAGCCGACCAGCCGGCCTATTTCCTGACCGCCCTTGAAGATGACCAGGGTGGGGATGCTCATGACTCCGTAGGAGGCGGCGGTTTCCTGGTTGGCATCCACGTTGAGCTTGGCCACCTTTGCCTCGCCCGCCAACTCCTCCGCCACTTCTTCCAGCACCGGAGCCAGCATCCGGCAGGGGCCGCACCACTCGGCCCAGAAATCCACTACCACCGGAACCGGCGAAGCCAAGACCTCGCTGATGAAATTGTCGTCGTTGACGTGAAGGATTTCCGCCAAGGCGATCCCCTCCATCATGATCGGGTTGTTCTGGTAAGAAACGTCGCCAGACGGCCGATTCCGAGGGTGCAGACCGCCGGCCGCACCCTCCAACGCCTGGGTGTTGCCCGCGCATCGCCGCCCTATTCCCGGCGGCGCACCACCGCGATCTCCCGTGCCGCCACCACCTCACCCACGGCTGCGGCCGCCACTCCCCGTTCCGCCAGCCGCGCCAGGCACTGCTCTTGCTTGTCGGGGGGAACCGCCAGAAGCAGGCCGCCCGAGGTCTGGGGATCGAAGAGCAGGTCCTGCTCTACCTCCGCCACGCCCGGGTCAAACCTGACCAGCCGCCCGAAGTGCTGCCGGTTGGCGTGGGCCCCGCCCGGCAAAAGCCCCATTGCCGCCAGCTCCCGGGCGTGGGGGTAAAGGGGAACGGCCTCCACCCAGAAGCGCATACCCACCCCGCTGGCCAGGGCCATTTCCGCCGCGTGTCCCAGAAGGCCGAAGCCGGTGACGTCGGTGCAGGCGACGAGCTCTAGCTCTGCCGCCACCTCAGCGGCCTCGCGGTTGAGGCGGGCCATGCCGGCAGCCGCCTCGGCCACGGCCTCCGGCGGCGCCATTTCCCCCTTGAGCGCGGTGGCGATCACCCCGGTGCCCAGCGGTTTGGTCAGCACCAGGACGTCCCCCGGCCGCGCCCCGGCATTGGTCATCACCCGCCGTGGATGCACCAGCCCGGTCACCGCCAGACCGAACTTGGGCTCCTCGTCCTCCACCGTGTGCCCGCCCACCGTTACCGCCCCGGCCTCCAGCACCTTTTCCGCTCCGCCGCGCAGGATCTCCCGCAGGACCGCCGGGTCCAGCTTGCGGGAAGGGAAGCAGACGATGTTCAGGGCGGTCAGGGGCGTGCCGCCCATGGCATAGACGTCGCTCAGGGCGTTGGCGGCGGCGATCTGGCCGAAGAGGTAGGGGTCGTCCACTATCGGGGTAAAGAAGTCCACCGTCTGGACCAGCGCCCGCTCCTCGTCCAGCAGGTAAACCCCGGCGTCGTCGTAGGTGCCGTGCCCCACCAGGAGCCGGTCTGAAGGCATGGCCGGCAGGTCGGCCAGGATCTTGCTGAGGGTCCCCGGACCCACCTTGGCCGCTCAACCCGCGCTGCAGGTAAGCTGCGTCAACCGTACCCGCTCCATCCCGTTCACCTCCCCGGCGCCGCCCTAAATGATCTGCTTCGACAAGACCCCTATCGCATCCTTCCGGGTGCTACCGACGAATGGCAGGCTCCGGCCCCGGTACGAGGATCGGCCGCGCCTCAGGAGCCCTCCTTGCGCCCCAGGGCCAGCCACTGCTGCACCAGCTCCAGGGGGAAGGGGAAGACCACCACCGTGGCCTTGTCACTGGCAATTTCAGTAAGGGTCTGCAGGTAGCGGAGCTGCAGCGAGGCCGGCTGGGAGGAGATTATGCGGGCCGCCTCGGTCAGCTTCTCCGCCGCCTGGTATTCGCCCTCGGCGTGGATGACCTTGGCCCGCCGTTCCCGCTCCGCCTCCGCCTGGGCGGCCATGGCCCGCTGCATGGCCTGCGGCAGCTCTACATCCCGAATCTCCACCAGGCTCACCTTTACCCCCCACGGCTCGGTGCCCTCGTCGATGATCTGCTGCAGGCGCTGGTTGATCTGCTCGCGCCGGGCCAGCAGTTCATCCAGGTCCGACTGCCCCAGCACGCTGCGCAGGGTGGTCTGCGCCAGCTGGGAGGTGGCGTAAATGTGGTCCATTACTTTAAGCACCGCGTTGGCCGGGTCCATTACCCGGAAGTACACCACGGCGTTGACCTTGACGGTGACGTTGTCGCGGGTGATGGCCTCCTGAGTGGGCACGTCCATGGTAATGGTGCGCAGGTCCACCTTCTGCATGCGCTCGATGATCGGGATCAGGATGAAAAGACCCGGCCCGCGCACGCCCACAAAGCGGCCCAGGCGAAATATTACTCCTCTTTCGTACTCTTGCACCACCTTGATACTGGTGGAAAGCAGGATCACCACGATGATTACTATACCGGTAATGACGGGCAGACTCATTTTCGTCCCTCCTAACCGTACCCGGCGCCGAACAGGCCGGTCTATCCAGTATTCTTTCTCCGCACCCGCAGTTTTAAGCCTTCTACCGCGGTAATCACCACCTCCGCCCCGGCTTCTATCCATCCCCCCTCGGCCGCGGAATGCCAGCGTTCCCCCTCCACCAATACCGTACCTTCCGGAGCCAGGTCGGTCAAGGCTCGGCCCACGGCTCCCACCATGGCCTCCCTGCCGGTAACCACCTCACGCCGCTGGCCCCGCACCACCGCACCCACCAGCAAAACGAAAAAGGCGGTCACCGTAACGGCCATGCCCACGATCAGGCCTATGCTGATCTCCGGAAACGGCGAACCCCGGCTGAAGAGCATCAGCGAGCCCAGCACCAGAGAGGCGATGCCTCCGGCGGTGAGCAGGCCGAAACTGGGAGTGAAGGCCTCGGCGGCGAAGAGGACAAAGGCCAGGATGATCAGCAGCACTCCGCCCCAGTAGGCGTTGAGGGTGCCCAGCCCGTAGAGGGCCAGCAGCAGGCTGATCCCTCCGATCACTCCCGGGAAGATCGCCCCCGGATGGTAAAGCTCCATTACTATGCCCAGGAGGCCCACGGTCATGAGCACGTAGGCTATGGAGGGATTGGTAACGGTCAGCAGGAACTGCTCCACCCAGGTCATGGGAGTCCGCCGGGGCACGGCGGGGACCGTCTCCAGCACAACCTCCCGGCCGTCGGCCAGGGTAACCCGCCGGCCGTCGAGTTGGGTCAGGAGATCGGAGAGATCCTTGGCGCGCAGGTCGATCAGTTTGCCCTCCAGGGCCTCCCCGTCGGTGAAGGAGCGGCTCTCCCGCACGGCCGCCTCGGCTTTGGCCGGATCACGCCCCCGGGCCTGGGCAATGCTCCGCACCCAGGCGGCGGCGTCTTCAGTGATCTTTTCCACCTCGGTAGAAGAGGGCTGGGATTGGGAGCCGCCCATGGCCACCGGGTGGGCGGCGCCGATCCGGCTGCCGGGAGCCATGGCCGCCACGTGGGCCGCCAGGGTAATGAAGGTGCCGGCCGAAGCCGCCCATCCGCCGGCAGGAGAAACGTAAACCACTACCGGCACCCGGGCGTTGAGAATGCGGGCGACGATCTTCTGCGTGGTCTCGTACAGACCCCCGGGAGTATTGAGCTCGATGACGCACACCGCCCCCGCAGCCTCGGCCTTGGTCAGGCCCCGGTCCAGGTACTCGGCCACCACGGGCACGATGGGGCCGTCTACCTCCAGCACGTGCACCTCCGCCGCCAGGGCGGGACCGGGAGCGGCAAGAACCAACCCCAACAGCAGGATAAAGAATAACGCCGTCACCCGCCTCGGCATATACCTGCCCCCTCTAGCGAACTTTAAGCCCATTATACCATACGCCGGCCACCCGGCCCCTTACGCTCTTCGCCTGCCCCGCTGCCCCAAGGACACCCCTCTTTCATCCTCTGCGGGTTCCGAAGTTACCAATACCCTGCTCCTCCGGCGGGGGAAACCGGCCGGAGGCGGGCGACATATGCTAAGGAGAAGAAAGCCCACGAGCAAGGAGGGGAAAGCCGTGACTGCAGGAAAGCCGAGGAGGCTTTTTCCGGGAAGCAACACCGCGCGCGGGTTTCATTCTTTCTTCGACTACCTGGCCGGGCCCGGGGTGGACTGGCGGTTCATACTCAAGGGCGGCCCCGGGGTGGGCAAGTCCACCTTCATGGGCCGCATAGCCGAAACCCTACTGGAGAAAGGGTACGGGGTAGAGTTCTTCCACTGCTCCTCAGACCCCGACTCCCTCGATGGGGTGAGCATACCCGCGCTGGGTGTGGCCTTTCTGGACGGCACCGCCCCGCACGTGGTGGACCCTACGGCGCCGGGCGCGGCGGGGGAAATAATCAACCTGGGCGCGTACTGGGACGGGGCGCGGCTCCGGGAGAAAAGGCAGGAGATCCGAGAACTGAACGGCGAAATAGCGCGCCTGTTCCGCCTGGCCTACCGTTGTCTTGCCCACGCCCAACTTTACGTGCAGGAAATCGAAACCTACTATACCGACGCCGTCAAACCCGCCGCGCTCAGGCGGCTTCGGCAAGAGATGGGCAGTTTTCTGCTCGGCCAGGATCACGGTCAGGGTGAGGGAGCCGCCCGCCACCTCTTCGCCTCGGCCGTTACTCCCCGGGGCGTGGTAAACCGGCTGTCCGACGCCCTTGGAGAAGCAAGGCGGGTGGTGGTGATCAGGGGGTGCGGCAAGCACCTCGGGGCCTCCTTGATAGAAGGCATCTACCGGGAGGCGCTGGACCGCGGCTGCTACGTGGAAGCCTTCCACTGCGGCCTATTGCCGGAATATCTGGAGCACCTTTTCCTCCCGGAACTCGGAGCGGCGGTAGTGACCTCCAACCCCTACCATCCCTTCCCGGTCTCTGCCGGCTGCCGGGTGATTGACCTGGACCAAGAGCTGGAAGCTAGAATTCCGGCCGCCTACCAGAAGGATCTGGAAGCGGCCGCAGAAGGGCTGGAAGCGGCCATCCGCCGCGGCGTGGGCTTTATCGCCCGCACCAAAGAGATCCACGACGCCCTCGAGCAACTCTACGTTCCCGGCATGGACTTCGCCTCCATAGACGCCCTGCGGCAAGAGGTCACGGAGCGAATCCTCCGGACGGAAGCTTCGCGCTGCCGCAAAGAGCCGGCGAGGTCGGGTATCTGATCACCCGGCCTCGCCGTCACCGTAAAGTACCGCTAGGGTCAGTCGCCCGGCTGCAGGTCTACGGCCATATCAGGGCGACAATCCACGAAGGAGGCGGTGATCGATCGGATCGGCCTAGCTTTCAGCATCACCGCGCCATCCGGCGCGGCCCCGGACAACTGCAGAGCGAGGAGGTCTGGATGCCGAGTTTGTCAGCGCGGAAGCGACACCACATTTCAGGAGAGAGGCGAGATTTATGGCGTCTGTCCAGGTAGCGGCGGTGGCAACCTTCCTGGTAGCTATCGCCCTGGTGGTGACCCGGGTTATCAACAGCGTGGTGGCCGCCCTCTTGGGTGTAGTAGCTATGGTACTCGCCGGTGTGATGAGCGATCTCCAGGCGTTCGGTTTCATAGACTGGAACGTTATCGCCATCCTGGTGAGCGTATGGATCATCGCTACTTATTTCGGCAAAACGGGCATCCCTGAGTTTCTTGCGGCAAAGGTTCTGGCCTTTTCCCGGGGTAACGTGGCCGTGTTCGTCACCCTGCTGGGCACGCTCTCCGGTTTCATTTCCATGTTCGTCGATAACGTCGTAGTCGTGCTGATGATGGCCCCTGTGCTCTTCCACATCGCCCGGCAGTTCAAATTCAAGACCTTCGGTCCCCTGCTGTTCGTCGGCCTTTGCGCGAACTTCATGGGCACGGCCCTGCTCCTGGGCGACCTGCCGCCGCAGATGCTGCACAGCGTGAGCGGCATTGAGTTCGGCGGGTTCGTGTGGCACTCCGGCCGGCCTTCTTCGTTCATAATCCTCACCATTACCTATCTGATAGTCGTGGCGATCTTCTACCGCCGTTTCCGGCGTCAGTATGCCGGGCGGGCGGAAGCTGCCGCCACCGCGGACGTGGGAGCCCTGCCCGTATCGGAAAGCACGTCGGAGGAAACTGAATCCCAGCCCATGGACAAGCGGTTCGGCCTTCTGGTTTGCGGTGCCTTTGCCGGCACCATCGTGCTCATGAGCCTGCGCCATTTGACCGGGTATCGGCTCGGGTTCCTGGCCCTGGTGGGGGCGGTGGCCTTAATGCTGATGCTGGAAGTGTTGCGAAAGCTCTGGCATCTTAATGTTCCCAGCCTGGAGGAACTCCTGGCCGAGCTGCAGTGGGACGCCATCTTCTTTTACGCCGCCCTGTTTGCCCTGGTGGGCGGGCTGGAGCACGCGGGCATTATCAAAGCTATTGCCGACGCCCTCGTTCCCTACCTGCACCAGAGCCTCTTGCTGGGGACAACCCTGCTCTACTGGGTCACGGCCCCTATCGTGGGCATCGTCGAACACGATGCCTACATCCTTACCATGCTCTACGTGATTCGCGATCTGGCCGCCACCACCCAGCTAAACCCCTGGCCCCTTTACTGGGCCCTGCTGTGGGCGGGAACCCTGGGCAGCAACCTCACCGTGGCCGGAGCCCCGGCGCTCTTCGTGGCCGTGAACATGGCCGAAAAGGAAGACGGGCGCAAGGTGGACTTTAAGGAGTTCCTCGGATGGAGCGGGCCCTTTGTGCTTTCATCCCTGGCCATTTGCTTTGTCCTGGCGGTGGTTGTCTGGGTTCTACCTTTCGCCAAGTAGCCGTCCCGGTGCCGGGCCGGGGCAGTGCAGCGCGTAACCGGCAACCCCGGTTTCATCGAGTGCGTCAAGCCTTGCCGGGTACCGAACCGGGCGGGGCCGCAGCAATGAGGGGCGGCGGCCGGCGGGACGGGCGGAACCGCGCCGGCATCACATCACGGGCGGGTTCCCGGGCCGGCGGTGCCGGCGGCCTTAGCAAGGCCGTCTCGACCGGCAAGGCGATCGGTACCAGGTGGGACCGGGGCTGCCGGTAAGGATTAAGGTGGAAGAACACCGGCTCCAGAGGCTTGACAGAAAGCAAGCTCTGGAGGATGATATATACGGAACAAAAGAATACGTTCCTGGCCCGACCGGGGAGGTAAGGCCTGTCCGGCCGGGGGCGAAAAGAGACTGCGGCTGGGGGTTCAAGCCCGCAGCCGGGGGAGGTAATCAGGCGGGCATGCCAAGGCCGTTCGTCGAAAGTAGTGCCATCCCGACGGGCGGCCGCTTTGTTTTCGGGGGGTGAGAACGTGAGTACTTACCGGGCCGACTTTATCCACGAGGCGAAAATCGAGGGGTTGCTGGCCGAGGCCGCGCAAGCCGGGCCGGAGCAGGCAGAGCGAATAGTGGAGAAAGCCCGCCGGGCCCGGGGCCTGGAGCCCTACGAGGCGGCGGTGCTGCTGCAGACCGAGGACCCGGGAGTTTGGCAGCAGGCCTTTGCCGCGGCCCGGGAGGTGAAGGAGAAGATCTACGGCCGCCGCATGGTGCTTTTCGCGCCCTTATACATCAGCGACTACTGCGTCAACGACTGCCGCTACTGCGGCTACCGCCGCTCCAATCGGTTTCCCCGCCGCCGGCTGGGCTGGGAGGAACTGGAGCAAGAGGTAAGGATACTGGAATCCCTGGGTCACAAGCGGCTGGCCGTGGAGGCCGGTGAGGACCCGGTGCACTGCCCCCTGGACTACGTGGTGGAAACCATCCGCCGCATCTACCGCATCACCCAGGACCAGGGCAGCATCCGCCGGGTGAACGTGAACATTGCCGCCACCACCGTGGACGCCTACCGAGAACTGAAGAAGGCGGGGATCGGAACCTACATCCTTTTCCAGGAGACCTACCACCGGGCCACCTACGCCTACATGCACCCTTCCGGGCCCAAGTCCGATTACGAGTGGCACACCACCGCCATGCACCGCGCCCAGGAGGCGGGCCTGGACGACGTGGGTCTGGGGGTGCTGTTCGGCCTTTACGATTACAAGTTCGAAGTGCTGGCTTTGCTCTTCCACGCCCGCAGCCTGGAGGAAACCTTCGGCGTGGGACCGCACACCATCTCCGTGCCCCGGCTGCGGCCCGCCCTGGGAGTCTCGCTGGAGGACTTCCCCCACCTGGTGCCGGACGAGGACTTCCTCAAGATAGTGGCCGTAATACGCCTTGCCGTGCCCTACACCGGCATGATCATCTCCACCCGGGAGTCCCCGGAGCTGAGGTCCGTACTCTTCGGTCTGGGCATCTCGCAGCTCAGCGCCGGCTCCTCCACCGGCGTGGGCGGCTACTCTCGGCGCCGGGCCCAGGCGGCCGAAGAGCGGGCGCCGCAGTTCGAGCTGGAGGACACCCGTTCGCCGGACGAGGTGATCCTGGACCTCTGCCGCCGGGGATTCCTGCCCAGCTACTGCACCGCCTGCTACCGCCGCGGGCGCACCGGCGAGCGCTTCATGGCTCTGGCCAAGACCGGCCAGATCCAGAACGTGTGCCAGCCCAACGCCATCCTCACCTTCGAAGAATACCTCCTGGATTACGCTTCTCCGGCCACCCGGGAGGCGGGGGAGAGAATGCTGGCGGAGCAACTGGAGAGCATCCCCAGCCCCACGGTGCGGCGGCAGACCGAGGAACGCCTGGAGCGCATCCGACAGGGTGAACGCGACCTGTACTTCTGAGTCTCAGTCGGCGATCGGGCTTGTCGGCCAACGCGGCCCAGTACTGACTTATCCCCTATTAGCCCCGGGGCAGTCCTGGTTCATCCTCGTACCGGTCGCTTAGCGACCGGCACGCTTTAGGTACTCGGGGAAACCGGGACTGCCCTCCGAAAGGTGGGGATGAGTCAGGGCCCGGCGCCGATCATAATCCGCAGGGTCTTCTAAAGCGAGAAGGTGATTCGGTTGAGCCTCAACGCTACACCACGGGGAGAAAGGTTCCATATTGCCCTCTTCGGCCGGCGCAACGCGGGCAAGTCCAGCCTTATCAACGCCCTGACCGGCCAGGAGGTGGCCATCGTCTCCGAGGTGCCCGGCACCACCACCGACCCGGTGGGCAAGGCCATGGAGCTGCATCCCCTTGGCCCGGTGATGATCATCGACACCGCCGGCCTAGATGATACCGGCCCGCTGGGCGAGCTGCGAATCAAGGCTACCCTAAGGGTGCTCACCCGCACCGACCTGGCGGTCCTGGTGGTAGACCCGGGCCAGGGCCTGGGAGAGTACGAGCGCGAGGTGGTGCGGCGGGCGGGACAGACCGGGGTGCCGGTAGTAGGGGTGATCAACAAGACCGACCTCTTTCCCGAGGCCGCCGAGCGGCCCTGGCGCCGGGAACTCGATGTCCCGTGGGTGGCGGTCAGCGCCCGGCTGGGCCGGGGTATAGATGAGCTGAAGATGACCCTGGTGCAGCACGCGCCCAGGGACTGGGCCCTGCCTACCATCGTGGGCGACCTCATACGGCCGGGGGAGGCAGTGGTGCTGGTCATACCCATCGACAAGGCCGCGCCCAAGGGCCGCCTCATTCTGCCCCAGCAGCAGGTGATCCGGGACGTGCTGGATCACGACGCCGTGGCCGTCATGGCCAAGGAGCGGGAACTGCCGCGGGTTCTGGCCGGCCTCACCACCCGGCCGGCGCTGGTGGTAACCGACTCCTCGGTGTTCCGCAAGGCGGCCGAGGATACCCCGGCGGATATCCCCTTCACCTCCTTCTCCATCCTGTTCGCGCGCTACAAGGGCGACCTGCTCACCCTGGTAGAGGGGGCCATGGCGGTAGAGCGCCTGAAACCGGGCGACCGCGTACTCGTCGCCGAGGCCTGCACCCATCACCCGCTGGAGGACGACATCGGCCGGGTAAAGATCCCCCGGTGGCTGCAGCAGAGGGTAGGCGGCGATCTGGTCATAGACACGGTGGCCGGCGGCGGACCCCTGCCTGAGAACCTGACCAACTACCGGCTGGTGGTGCATTGCGGGGCCTGCATGCTCAACCGCCGGGAAATGCTCTACCGGCTGCTCCAGGCCCGCCAGGCCGGGGTGCCGGTGGTGAACTACGGGGTGATCATAGCCTACCTGCAGGGCATACTGAAGCGGGCGCTCTCCCCCTTTCCGGCGGTACAGGCCCTGCTGGAAGAGGGCACCCAAACCGAAGACGGGCCGCCGGCGGAGCAGGGGCTGCCGGAACGGGAAGCGGGAGGCCGGCATGCGCCGCGAGTTTCTTGACGCCCTGGCCAAAGCCCGGGAAACCCACGACCTCACCCGGGAGGAGATAGTTGCTCTGCTGTCCGCCGAGGGCGAGGAAATGAGGGCCCTGGGCCGCGCCGCAGACGAGGTGCGCGAGCAATACCTGGGTCCGGAGGTGCACCTGCGCGGCATTATCGAGTTCTCCAACTACTGCCGCCGCAACTGTCTCTACTGCGGCCTGCGGCGGGACAACCGCGACCTGCCGCGCTACCGTATGGAGCCGGAGGAAATCCTGGCGGTGGCCAAAAAGGCGGTGGAGCTGGGGCTGCCCACGGTGGTGCTGCAATCCGGAGAGGACCTTCATTACGGCGGGCCGGTCATAGGCGAGATCGTGGCCGGTCTGAAAAGGGAGATAGGGGTACAGGCGGTCACCCTTTCCCTGGGCGAGCGGTCCCGGGAGGACTATGCCCTGTGGCGGCAGGCCGGGGCGGACCGCTACCTTCTGAAGCACGAGACCGCCGACCAGGAGCTCTTCGCCCGCCTGCGGCCGGGCACCGGCTACCGCCGCCGCCTGCAGTGCCTGGCGTGGCTAAGGGAGCTGGGCTACCAGGTGGGCTCGGGCAACATGGTGGGCCTCCCGGGACAGAGCTTGGTGAGCCTGGCCGAGGACCTTCTGCTGTTGAAGGAACTAGAGGTGGAGATGGCGGGCATCGGCCCCTTCATCCCCCATCCCCAAACCCCCCTGGCGGGTGAAGCCGGCGGCACGCCGGAGCTCACCCTGAAAGTCCTGGCCGTGGCCAGGCTCCTGCTTCCCACCGCGCACCTGCCGGCCACCACCGCCCTAGGCACCGTTCACCCCCAGGGCCGCAGCTTAGGCCTGCGCTTCGGCGCCAACGTGATCATGCCGGACATTACTCCGGCTCCCTATCGCTACTATTACCAGATCTACCCCGGCAAGGCCGGCGGCTACCGGGAGGTGGAGGAGGCGGTCCTGGCGGTAAAGGAAATGATACTGTCCTTGGGCCGCCGGATCGCCAGCGGCCCGGGCCACGCCCCCGGCCGGGGAAGGACGAGTACAGCCCTTTGGGAGTTCGCCAGGAACTGAGCTCGGCCACGGCGAGGGAAGAACGGGCGCCAGGTCTCAGGCTGCCGAGAACGGCCGGCGCTGGTCAGGTGCGGCGTCACGTCCGTCTGCGTGGCCGGCTACGAGAGGTGGTTGAGTCGGCCGTCTAAAGAGGAAAGGCCACCAAGTTCACCGGACCAGCCAGGAGGCCAGGCCTACGGCCACCCCGGCCACGGCCACGATAGTACCGATTATCCAGCGGGTGGTGTTGTGCAGCTCCTGGTGCAGGGCCTCGGTCTTAACGTCTAGTCGGTCGATCCGAGCCTCCAGTCTCTGTATCTTGGCGTCGGTTTCTTTGCGCAGGTCTTCGATCTTCGCGTCCAGCTTATCAATCCTGGCGTCCAGCTTATCAATCCTGGCGTCCAGCTTTTCGTCCAACCGTCCCAGCTTATCATCTAACCGGGCCAGCTGTTGCATGATGAGATTAAACGGGTCAAAAGAGGTGCGGAAGGTGAACCCTTGCTCCTCACTGCCGGCAGCCACTTGCTTCTTGGTTTCGTCTTCAACCATAACCACTCTACCTCCCCTCCCCGGCCCTATTGTACTACTTTCACAGCAATGCAGGCAATGCTTACCTGCCCGCCGGCCCGCCCACACTGGTTTGGCCCGAACTCAGCGGTCCGCGCACCCGGCTCGGGCGGGCGCTCCCACCTGTTAAGCTCGGGCAGGAAGTTTCCCCTCTGGTGGAGAACATCGCGCCCTGGCGGGTATACCCGCGGACAGAACCCGCAAGAGTACAATCTACCCCCGGCAAGGGGAAAGGGGGTGAAGGAAGAGTGGAGAAACGCATAGGGGTGGTGGCCATAATCATCACCGACCGAGAAAGAGTGGCGCCTCAGGTTAATTCCATTCTCAGCAGCTACGCCGACGTCATCGTGGGCCGGCTGGGCGTGCCCTACCGGGAAAGAGGGGTGGCGGTGATCGCCCTGATCGTGGACGGGGACAGCGACACCATCGGCGCCATGACCGGCAAGCTGGGCAGCCTGCCCGGGGTGAAGGTGCGGGCGGCCCTGGCCGGAGAACTAGACTAGCTCGCTGGCGGACACACCTTAGGGACCGAGAACACCGAACCTAGGCGAGTTCGCCGCGGGCCCCGGAACTCAGGAGGGCCGCCGACCTCATGGCGCCACGGGCCGCACCGAAAGCCCGCCGTAAGACCCAGCACCGCTCCGACTCTTGCCCGCAGGGTGACGAAAGCGGAAACCCGGCCCGCCCGAACCAACCGGTGATAACCCCAAGCCCTGAAATGATGGCCGGACAAGTGCCTGACGACCGGACAAGCGAAGGCGGGCGCCGGCCCGGGGCAGATCCCGACCGGCGCCCGTTCCTTTCGTTTGCCGCCTCTTCCTGCGTCAAGTCCTGTCCGATCTGGCGGATCCCAGTTTGCCCTGCCGACAGAAACTGGGGACGGCAACGCCTAATCTTCTAACCTGGCCTCCCCGGCCGGCCGGGGCAACCGGGATTCCCGGCTCCTCTAGTACCTGCTCCGGGCCGTGTAGTGGGTGTGTAGCAGGTGGTGCGACTTCTCGCCCAGGGGCCGGCCCAGGAACTCCCGGTACAGGGCCTGGACGGACGGGTTCTCGTGCGACTTGCGGATCACCATGCGCTCGTCGGCGGTGTAGATGCCGGCCATGCGCCGGGCCCGGATCTCGGTATTGGTGGGGATGGGCTGGCCGCCGCCGCCCAGGCAGCCGCCGGGGCAGGCCATTATCTCGATGAAGTGGAATTGCTCGCCCGCCTTTACCCGCTCTAGCAACTGCCGGGCGTAACCCAGGCTGTGGGCCACCGCCACCCGCACCGGGGTGCCGTTTATCTCCACCGTCGCCTCCTTGATGCCCTCCAGCCCGCGCACGGGTTCGAACCTCAGGGTGGGCAGTTCCTTGCCGGTGAGCAGTTCGTAGGCCGTGCGCAGCGCCGCTTCCATGACGCCGCCGGTAGCGCCGAAGAGCACCGCCGCGCCGGTGGATTCGCCCAGGGGGTCGTCGTATTGCTCCTCAGGCAGGCGGGCGAAGTCGATTCCCGCCTGCCGGATCATGCGCGCCAGCTCGCGGACGGTGAGAACGTAGTCCACGTCTTGGTAGCCGCTGGAGCGCATCTCCGGACGCTGGGCCTCGAACTTCTTGGCCGTGCAGGGCATGATGGAGACTACTACCATCCGGGAAGGATCTATTCCCACCTTAGAGGCGTAGTAGGTCTTGGCTATAGCCCCGAACATCTGCTGCGGCGACTTGCAGGTGGAGAGATTGGGCAAAAGCTCGGGGTAGAAGTGCTCGATGAATTTGATCCAGCCCGGGCTGCAGGAGGTCAGAAGCGGCAGCCTTTCTCCTTTCTTGAAGCGCTCGATGAACTCGCTTCCTTCCTCCATGATGGTGAGGTCGGCGGCAAAGTCGGTATCGAAAACCCGGTCGAAGCCCAGGCGCCGCAGCGCGGCCACCATCTTGCCGGTGCTGATGGCGCCCGGAGAAAGGCCGAACTCCTCCCCAATGGAGACCCGGGTGGCGGGCGCGGTCTGCACCACCACGAACTTGTCCGGGTCGGCCAGCGCCGCCCAGACCTCCTCGGTATAGTCCTTCTCGTAGAGGGCGCCCACCGGGCACACCAGGATGCACTGCCCGCACTGCACGCAGGCCACGTCCATCAGCGGGGCCTGGAAGGCAGGCCCGATGACGGCTTCAAAGCCGCGCTCCAGGGGAGCGATGGCCCGCACGCCCTGGACCTTCTCGCATACCGCCACGCACCGGCGGCACAGGATGCACTTCTCCGGGTCCCGCACCAGGGCCGGAGTAGAGGTGTCGGGCGGGTAGCTTACCCGCGCGCCCTCGAAGCGCACCTCCCGCACTCCCAGCGCGCGGGCCAGGTCCTGCAGCTCGCAGTTGAGGTTGCGCACGCAGGTGGGGCACTCCATCTTGTGGTTAGAAAGCAACAGTTCCAGGTTGAACCTCCGCGCCGCCCTCACCCGCGGGGTGTTGGTGCGCACCACCATTCCCTCGCTCACCGGGGTGACGCAGGAGGCGGAAAGATTGCGCGCTCCCTCTATCTCCACCAGGCATATGCGGCAGGCGCCGATCTCGTTAATCCCTTCCAGATAGCACAAGGTGGGGATGTGGATGCCCGCCAGCTGCGCCGCCTTGAGCACGGTAGTGCCCGGTTCCACTTCCACCCTCAGGCCGTCAATGGTCAAGGCTACCTTGTCGCCCATGTGTCTGCCCCCCATCCTTCGCCTTACTCCCGCACGTCGCAGCGCAGGCAGCGCGCCGCCTCCGCCAACGCCTGGTCTTCGTCGTAGCCCAGCTCCACCTCGGCAAAGCCGCGCAGGCGCTCCTCCACCGGCAGGCTGGCGGCCTCCTCGCGGGCGGTCCGCTCCTCGATTACCGGCGCCGTGCGCCGCCGCTCCACCGGTACTACCGGGACCACCCGGCCGTCGCCGCCCAGGTAACTATCGATGGCCGACGCCGCCCGCTTGCCCATGGCAATGGCCTCCACCACCGTGGCCGGCCCGCTCACGCAGTCGCCGCCGGCAAACACGCCGGGCAGGTCGGTGGCCAGAGTCTTCTCGTCGCAGGCGATGGTGCCGCCCCGGGTGAAGGAGACCTTTCCGGCCAGCCCGGCCTCGTCCACCGCCTGCCCGATGGCCGCCACCACCACCTGGGCCTCCAGGACGTAGTCCGAGCCCTCAACCGGCACCGGCCGGCGCCGGCCCGAACGGTCGAACTCGCCCAGCCGCATCCGCCGGCACTTTACCGCCCGGACCCGGCCGTTCTCGCCCAAGATCTCCACCGGGTTGGTGAGGCAGTCCAGGATGATGCCTTCCTTCTCCGCCTCTTCCACTTCCTCCCGCAGGGCGGGCATCTCGTCCCGGGTGCGGCGGTAGAGGATGCGCACTTCCTTGGCGCCCAGCCGACGGGCCGAACGCGCCGCGTCCATGGCCACGTTTCCGCCGCCGACCACGGCCACCACCTTGTCCTTCACGTCCACCGGCCGGCCCAGGTTGAGCTCCCGCAGGAAGGTGATGCCGGAGTACACTCCCTCCAGCTCCTCGCCCGGCACGCCCAGCTTCTGGTCCCGGTGGGCGCCCACGGCCACGAATACCGCCTCGTAGCCCTGCTGCTGCAGGTCCTCCAGGGTGAAGTCGCGGCCCAGGGCGGCGTTGGTGCGGATCTCCACCCCGGCCTCGGCGATGGTATCGATCTCCGCCGCCAGCTGCTTCTTGGGCAGCCGGTATTCGGGAATGCCCACCGCCAGCATGCCGCCCGCCACCGGCAGGGCCTCGAACACGGTCACGGCGTAGCCCTTCAGGGCCAGGTAGTAGGCTGCGGTCAGTCCCGCCGGACCGGAGCCCACTACCGCCACCTTGTGGCCGTTAGCCGGAGCGGGCGAGGGCTTAGGCCGCCGGCCGTTGAGGGAGAGGGCGTAGTCGGCGGCAAAGCGCTTGAGCTCGCGAATGGCTATGGGCTGGTCCAGCTTGCCCCGGTTGCACTTACCCTCGCAGGGGTGATGGCACACCCGGCCGCACACCACCGGGAAGGGGTTTTCCTGACGCACCACCTCGTAGGCCTCGGCAAAACGGCGCTGCCGGATGAGGTCCACGTAGATGGGCACGTCCACGTTGGCCGGGCAGGTGTTCTGGCACGGGGAGGTGAAAAGCGCCGCGCATACCGAGGCCGGGCAGCGCTTGTCGCGGATGTGGGCCTCGTACTCGTGCCGGAAGTAGCGGATGGTGCTCAATACCGGGTTGGGCGCGGTCTGTCCCAGGCCGCAGAGGGCGGCATCCTTGATCTGCTGGCCCATCTCCTCAAGGAGCTCGATGTCGCCCTCCCGTCCCTCACCCCTGGTGATCCGGTCCAGGATCTCCAGCATGCGGGTGGTGCCTATGCGGCAGGGCGTGCACTTGCCGCAGGACTCGTCTTTGACGAAGTCCAGGAAAAACTTGGCCAGGTCCACCATGCAGGTGTCCTCGTCCATGATGATGAGACCGCCGGACCCCATGATGGTGCCGAGCTCGGTAAGGGATTCGTAGTCGATGGGCACGTTCAGGTACTCGGCCGGGATGCATCCCCCGGAGGGACCGCCGGTCTGGGCCGCCTTGAACTTTTTGCCCCCGGGGATGCCGCCGCCGATGTCGTAGATGACCTCGCCCAGACTGGTGCCCATGGGCACCTCCACCAGACCGTTGTTGTTGATCTTGCCCGCCAGGGCGAATACCTTGGTGCCCTTGCTCTTCTCCGTGCCGATGGAGGCGAACCATTCCCACCCGTTGCGGATGATGGTGGGCACGTTGGCCATGGTTTCCACGTTATTGATTATCGTGGGCTGACCCCAGAGCCCCTTCTGGGCCGGGAAGGGCGGCCGGGGACGCGGTTCGCCGCGCCGGCCCTCGATGGAGGCCAGAAGCGCCGTCTCCTCTCCGCAGACGAAGGCTCCCGCCCCGAGACGGATGTCGATATCGAAGTCAAAGCCGGTGCCGAACAGGTTCTGGCCCAGCAGGCCTTTCTCGCGGGCCTGCTCGATGGCGATGCGCAGCCGGCGCACGGCAATGGGGTACTCCGCCCGGACGTACACGTATCCCTGGTTGGCGCCGATGGCGTAGCCGGCAATGGCCATGCCCTCGAGCACCGCGTGGGGGTCGCCCTCCAGGATGCTTCGGTCCATGAAGGCGCCGGGGTCGCCCTCGTCGGCGTTGCAGACCACGTACTTGGGTTTGCCGGGCGCCCGGTAGGCAAAGTCCCACTTGGCTCCCGTGGGGAACCCGCCGCCCCCGCGGCCCCGCAGGCCCGACTTCTTGATGGTGTTTATGACGTCCTCCGGCTTCATTTCGGTTAGCACCCTGCCCAGGGCCAGGTAGCCGTCCCGGGCGATGTACTCGTCGATGACCTCGGGGTTGATAAGCCCGCAGTTCCTCAGGGCAATGCGCAGCTGGTGCCGGAAGAAGGGGATCTCCTCCAGTTCGGCCACCGTAACCTCGGTTTCCGGCCAGCGGTACAGCAGGCGCTGCAGCACCCGGCCCTTGACCAGGTGCTCCTCTACCAGCTCCGGCACGTCCTCGGGCTTGACGCCGCAGTAGAATACGCCCTCCGGGTAGATCATCATGTTAGGACCAAAGCGGCAGAAACCGAAGCACCCGGTCTCCACCACCCTTACCTCTCGCTCCAGCCCTCTGGCCGCTACCTCCCGGACCAGGGCCTCCCGCGTGGCCTGACTTCCCGCCGCCGTGCAGCCGGTGCCGGCACAGACCAAGACGTGGGCGCGATATATTTGCATCTGACCGTCCCTCCCCAGGCCCCTAACGGTTTATGATCCACTCGGCCACCGGTAGGCCGTTGACGATGTGCTGGGCAACAATCTGTCGTGCCTTTTGGGCGTTCACCTTGCCGTAAGTAACCCGCGGCCGGCCGGGGAGATAAACGTCTACCAGCGGCTCCTGGGCGCAAAGACCGATGCAGCCGGTCTGGGTGACCGCCACGTTGGTGAGGCGCCTCTTTTCCAGCTCATCCAGGATGGCGGCCATGACCTCCCGCGCCCCGGCGGCAATGCCGCAGGTGCCCATACCCACCACTACCTTTACCTTTTCCCCCCCTTCTCTGAGGGCGAGCGACTGCTGGGCTTCCTCCTTAAGTCTCTTTAAATCCTCCAGCGATTTAACCAACTTCCTTCCCTCCCGCCAGTTTCTCTAGGCCGGCGTTAACGTAGCCCCTCACCCAGGCCAGCACCGGGGCCAGGTTTACGGGCACTTCTCCCAGAAACTCTTTAAGCCAACGGCTGGAAAAGCAAAACTCCTGCCCTCCCCGGCGGTGCCGGTAAAGCAGGTCCACCGGTTGATCCCGGCTCAAGCAGGCGGCAACCGTAGCCCCCATGTCCCCCAGCGGCGGGCAATCGAGGTGATTCAGGGGCACGGCAAATACGACCGCCGTTCCCTTTTCCGGTTCCGAACCGAGCTCGAAACTCCCGCCGCACTCTTCGGCCAAAGCCTTGATCATGGAAAGACCCAACCCCACCCGCCGGGTAGTCCGCGTGGTGTAGAAGGCGGAGGTGGCCCGGCTTACCTCCTCCGGGGTCATTCCCCGCCCGTTATCCCTAAGCCGAACCGTCAGCAGGTTGGCCTGGGGATCCTCCTCAATCTCCAGCTCCAGCCGCGTGGCCCCCGCGGTAAGCGAGTTCTCCATCAGCTCTAAGAGGTACAGGGCCAACTCGTCCATCAGTCGTAGGTCTGGAGTACCGCCACCGCCGTTTCCGGCTTGAGCAATCCGTACACCCGGTTGTTTATGGTCATCACCGGTCCCAAACCGCAGGCGCCCAGGCAGCGCACCACGTCCAGGGAAAACTTGCCGTCGTCGGTGCTGTCGCCGGGCTTGATTCCCAGTTCTCTGGAAAGCCGCTCCAGGATTTCCGGAGAGCCCTTAACGTAACAGGCCGTGCCCTTGCACACGGACACCTGGTACTTCCCCTTGGGCTTTACCGTAAAGCGGGCGTAGAAGGATACCACGCTGTAGACCTCGCTTAAAGAGACTCCCAGGCCCTCGGCAATGGCCACCTGGACCGGCTTGGGCAAATACCCGATCAGGTCCTGAGCCTGGTGGAGCACCTCAATGAGCGCCGAGGGCTGCCCCCGGTGGGCGGCGATTATTCTCTCTAGCTGGTTCCAAATCTCCTCGCACTTGCAGGCTTCCACTTTTCATTCCTCCCCTACGCCAAGATTTCCGTCATCCTCGGGCTTCTCCCGGCCATACCCAACTCTCGCCTCCCGATATTAGCTCGACTTATCCCCGCTTTCCGCCGGCGGTCCTGGTTTCACCGAGTACCTAAAGCGTGCCGGGCACCGAACTCGGCGAGAGCGAGGGTGAAGGCGGGCCGGAGGCCATGGATGGCCGGAGCCGCGCCGGCGCCATGGAAGGCGCCTAAGCGGGGAGCCCGCCGGAGCCCGAAGCTCGAGCCCTAGTTCGGCCGGCTAAGCGACCGGTACGAGGGGAAACCAGGACCGCCGGCGGAAACCGAGGGCCAACTCGGGCCTTAGCCCGTCTGACCGGCTAGCCATCTATCACCGCCCTCCGGCCGCCCTCCCCGGCCAGAGCCAGACGGACCTCGGCCAGGGCAGGTTCCTTAAGGAAGAACCGGGTGCGGCAGCGCCCGATATCGGACAGGTAGTGGGCGTCGGAGGAGCAAATCAGGGTGATATCGCTTCCTCCCAGCGCGCGCCTCACCTCGTCCCTGCGCTCGGGCCGGCTGATCTCCAGGGCCGGCACCGCAAGCCGCGGGGGAAGTACTCCCAGCACCCCCAGCAGACCGTAGGCCGGCCGGTCCACGTGGGCGGGGATAGCGACGCCTCCCAGCCGCTCCACCCGCTCTACCACTTCCTCCAGGGCCAGATCGGTGCTCTGGAGCAGCAGGCGTTCCTCCCGGCCGATCTCCTCGTCCCGGCCGGAGAGCAGGATCTGCGGTCCGAACAGGTCTTCGC
Organism: Clostridia bacterium; assembly: GCA_024653205.1. Lineage (NCBI taxonomy): Bacteria > Bacillati > Bacillota > Clostridia > Clostridia bacterium. The sequence goes on from JANLFO010000005.1 coordinate 86,037, forward strand.
GGTTGCCGAGCGGAGGCAGGTGCGCGAAGACTACCCTCTCCAAGGCCAGAGCCTCCTCAACCCCCCCGAAGAGGCAGACCACGTGCACCTCCTCCCGGGTCTGTACCTCCATTCCCGCCAGGACCGCCGGGCCGCCCTCCCGGAAGGAGGCCTCCTGCACCGCTGCGACGTTGCCGGCGCTGTTATGATCGGTTACCGCTATGAGGTCCAATCCTGCGCGCCGGGCCGCGGCCAGGATCTTCAGCGGCGTCATATCTTCCGCGGCGCAGGGCGACAGGGCGGTGTGCAGGTGGAGGTCGGCCGCATACCAGCGCATGGCCCGGGTCAGGCGCCCCGCTTCTCTCCGGCCAGTAAAGCGTAAAGGCGCCCGCTGAGCTCAAAGGTAGAGGCGGGCGAGGCAAACAGGGGAAGCCCCTCGGCCTCCGCGCGGGAGCAGATGTTTGCCCCCGGTTCCCGGCCCCCGGTGATTACCACCCCGGCGGCGTCTACCAGCAGGGCCACCGCCACCACGTTCTCGTGGGTCTGCAGGGTCAGCCACAGGCAGCCCTTTGGCGCCCGCGCCACCACGTCGCTCAGCAAATCCGATGCGTAGCCGTACCTAACCTCTCGGTCCAGTCCCCCGGCCCCGGCCAGCAGGCGCAGCCCGAGGGCTTGGGCGATTTCCGCAACCGTCATTCCCCGTTGTTACTCCTTTCCGGCCCCGCCAGCGGCGGCGGCAACTTCCTGGCCAAATCGGCCACCTCTTCGGCCAGCACCCGCACCTTTTCCCGGAGCAGGAAAATGCAGTCCGTTTCCGCGGCCTCTCCCTGCACCAGGTCCTCGGCCAAAGCCCGGCAGGTAGGGGAACCGCAGGCCCCGCAGTCCAGTCCCGGCAGCGTGGCCAGGGTCTCTTCCACCTGACGCACCTTAACCAGACCGGTCTCGGCGTCCGGGGCCAGGCGGAAGACCGGACGAGGCTCGAGCTTATGCCGGGACCGCCATTGGCCGCGCTCGGCCAGGGTAGCCAGCTCGGCTTCCGCCAGACCGGCGGGCGGCAACTGCCCCAGGAGATTCCGCAGGGCCTCGCCGGCAACAAAGGGATTCTGCACCATCAGCGCCCCGCCCACGCAACCGCCCGGGCAAGCCTGGGCCTCCACGAAGTCGAACCCCTCCAGCTCTCCTCTCTCGATCGCTTCCAGAACGCCGATCACGTGGTGGATGCCGTCCACCCGCAGCACCCTTGCCTCGCCCAGCGCCGCCCCTTCGCCGCCGCTCCTTCCCCAACCGACGCCGGCCCGGCCGGCCCGGGGAGGCAGCGGGTCCGCACGCTTTATGGCGGCCCGGAGTTCGGCGTAGACCGAGGCCACGGGGACTACCCCGTCCAGTACGGCCTCGCCCGCCGCCTGGGCCTGCCGGGCGGCGGTGATCTTGGCGGGGCAGGGAGAAAGGAAGAAAACTCCCACTTCCTCTTTGGAGCGGCCCTGCTCGTAGGCCTCCAAGCGCGCCAGACGGGCGGCCAGGTTCACCGGCGGCTCCACGGGCGAAACCTGTTCGGTCAGGGCGGGGAACCGCACCTGGATGAGGCTCACCACCGCCGGGCAAGCGCTGGAGATCAAGGGCCGGAGCCCGGTGTACTCGGCCAGAAACCGCCCGGTCGCCCAGGAAACCACCTCGGCGGCCAGGGCCACTTCGAATACCGCCGCAAACCCCAGCCCCACGAGGCCGCCGAGCACCCGGTCTATCCCCCGTCCGGGAAACTGGGAGTAAAGCGAGGGAGCCGGGAGGGCGACCGGGTAGGTAAACCGGCGGATGTCTTCCAGGGCGTCGCCCGAAGCCACCTTGGCATGGTTGGGGCAGACCCGGATACACTCGCCGCAGTCTATGCACCGCTCTTCGGTGATCCGCGCCTTGCCTTCCCTGACCCGGATGGCCTCCGTCGGGCAATGCTTGATGCAGTTGGTGCAGCCTTTGCACTTGTCGCGGTCCAGCCGAACGGAATGAAAGTAGGCGGTCACTGTGATCGCGTCCCCGTCTCCCAGAAAAAACGGGCGCGGACGGTAGTGCCCTCACCCTCTACCGAAGTCACCTCTAAGTCGTCCGCGCTCCGGGCGATGTTGGGCAAACCCATACCCGAGCCGTAGCCCATTTCCCGTACCTCCGGGGGGGCGGTGCTGTAACCCTCCTGCATGGCCAACTCAATATCGGCTATGCCCGGCCCCCGGTCCACTGCTTCCACTTCTAGCTGACCCGGCCGGGCCCTAACCCATACCTCGCCCGTGTAGGCGTGAATGACGATGTTCAGGGCGGCCTCAAAGACCGCCACTCCTACCCGCCGGGCCAAATCCGGGGGCAACCCGGCCTGGTGCAAGGTTCGGCGGACATGCGTCGCCGCGTCTCCGGCGGCGCGGAACTCTCCGCGCTTGAGGGAGAAACGGAACTCTAGCGAGCCAGACCCTCCTAACCCCCGTGAAAAAGTGCATGTGAAATCTTTCGCTTATTTACCCTGTTGTTTTCTATTCGTCGTCGGGCAACCGTCTCCTGCTAACACCTGCTACCGGTGCGGCTAAAATTCTTGCGTAGTCTTTGCTACCTATTGTCGGTAATTTAATTAACACTTACTTCGTCATGCTTATGGTATATTTATGTTCCAAAGGAGGAGTTTCGCGGCGGAAACCCGCCCCTGGTCCCTTTTCTTGCCGGCCGCCGCAGAAACCGCTGCGAGGAGGAGCGCCAATGGCTAGCAAAACGGTCATCAGCGACTGCATGTTGTGCGTTTGGGACTGCGGGATTAAGGCCCGGGTGGAAGACGGCAGGCTGGTCGAGGTGCAGGGCCTACCTGAGCACCCCATAAGCAAGGGCTACATTTGCCCCCGGGGAGCCAACCTGCCGGAGTACGTCTACTCCCCCAACCGCTTGCTCTACCCCATGCGCCGCACCGACGGCGGCTGGCGGCGGGTGAGCTGGGATGAAGCCCTGGACTTCACCGCCGAGCAGCTGGCCAAGGTGAAGGAGAAGTACGGGGCCAGGTCGCTGGCCATCTTCTGCGGCTCGGTAGGGGTAGAGAACATCGAGGTGGCGGCTTTTGCCCAGCGTTTCAAGGGCGCGTTCGGCACCCCCAACCTGCTCTCGGTGGAGAACATCTGCTACCGCACGCGCATCCTGGCCCGGCAGATGACCTTCGGCCGCTACCCCATGGACAGCCCGAGAGGGGCGAAGTGCATCGTCCTCTGGGGCCACAACCCCGACGGCTCCAAGGGCATGCTGGCGGACATGATCCGCGAGCAGGTGGACAAGAAGGAAACCACCCTCATCGTGATCAACCCGCGCCGCATCCGGCTGTCGGAGAAGGCGCTGCAGCTGGCACCGCGGCCGGGCACGGACGCGGCCATCGGCCTGGCCATGCTGAACGTTATCATCAATGAAGGCCTCTACGACCGCGAGTTCGTTGAGAACTACACCGTGGGCTTCGAGGAACTGAAGCAGCACGTGCAGCAGTACACCCCGGAGTGGGCGGAGCAGGTAACCTGGGTGCCGGCTTCGGACATCAAGGCCTGCGCCCGCATCTACGCCCAGGCCAGCCCGGCCTGCATCGTCCAGGGCATCAACACCCTGGACCAGCACGTGAACGGGCTGCAGAACTCCCGTTTGCTCTCCATCCTCCAGATCGTGACCGGCAACATCGACAAGCCCGGAAGCTGGGTGACCATCCCCTACATCCGGCTGGCCGACCTGCGCATCCCCATCGAGGAGAAGCCCATCGGCGCCGACCAGTACCCGCTGTTCTACGAGCTCTGGGGCCGGGTATCGCCCTACGGCATCGCCACCCTCTTCCCCCAGGCGGCGCTGGAGGGCAAGCCCTATCCCATCCGGGCCAGCATCGTGGCCGCGGCCAACCCGGTGGTGTCCTTCCCCGACGCCCAGGCCTTCACCGAAGCCTTCAAGTCCCAGGACTTCATGGCAGTAATCGACCCCTTCATGACCGAGACCGCGGAACTCGCCGACGTGGTGCTGCCGGCCTGCACCTTCCTGGAGAAGGGCGGCGTCGGCTACGTATACGGCGTGGTGCACGGCGAGACCTACGCCATGCTGCACCGCCAGGTAATCGAGCCGGTGGGCGAGTCCCGGCCCGACTGGTGGATCTGGACCGAGATCGCGAAGCGCCTGGGCCTGGAAGAGTACTTCCCCTGGAAGACCGAGGAGGAAGTGATCGATCACCTGCTCGAGCCCAGCGGGGTGCTGCAGCAGCTCAAAGAGGCGGAAATCGGCGCGTACTACGCAGACAAGACCAAGGAGTACTACGCCTACAAGACCAAGAAGGTCTACACTCCCAGCGGCAAGTTCGAGATCTACTCCAAGACCCTGGAGGAGCACGGCTACGATCCCCTGCCCAAGTACGTGGAACCCGCCCAGAGCCCGGTAAGCACCCCCGAGCTGGCCAAGCAGTTCCCGCTCATCCTCATCAGCGGCGCGCGCACCCAGGAGTTCACCCACACCCAGATGCGGCACATACCCGGGCTGCGCAGCGCCAGACCCGAGCCCTTCGCGGAGATGCACCCGGCCACGGCCGGCCGCTACGGCCTGGCCGACGGCGACTGGGCCAAGCTCTCCACCCGCAATGGCAGCCTCCGGGTGCGGGTAAAGACCACCCCGGACATGCTGCCGGGCATCGTGAGCCTGCCTCACGGCTGGGCGCAGGCCAACGTCAACCTGCTCACCGACATGCAGGACCGCGACCCCATCACCGGCTATCCCGACTTCAAGGCCCTGCTCTGCCGGGTGGAGCCGATCATTCCGTATCAGGAGTAGGGAAGTAGCCAAGCAGGGGGCCCCGTGCGGTAACGGGGCCCCTCAGCTTATCTGCAAGCCAGACGCACAGCTGATCTGTCCTCTCTCCTGAGGCCTAGATTTCGCCGCCGGCGCCCCCCTCTCGGCCTCGGCGGCTACCTCCGTCCATCCCCGCTCGGAGAGCACCTCTAAGAAAAGCGCCGCCAGGTCGGGGTCAAACTGGGTGCCCGCGCAGCGGCGGATCTCCTCGACGGCTTCGGCCACGCTCTTGGCCTTCCGGTAGGGACGATCGCTGGTCATGGCGTCAAAGGCGTCCACAATCGCCAGGAGACGGCATTCGAGGGGGATCTCCTGCTCCTTCAGCCCCAACGGGTAGCCCGAACCGTCCCATCGCTCGTGGTGCTTGAGGATAAGGTCCGCCACTCCGGCCAGTTCCGGAGTGGCCAGGGCGATGCGGTAGCCCTTTTCCGGGTGCTGGCGGATAACCTTCCATTCGTCCTCGCCGAGAAGCCCGGGCTTAAGCAGCACCGTGTCCGGAATGCCCACCTTGCCTATGTCGTGCACCTGGGCCAGGAGGGCCAGGTCGTCCTTCTGCCGTGCGGGTAGCCCCAGGCGTTCCGCCAGGAGCCGGCACCAGTAGGCCAGGCGGCGGGCGTGGCCCTCGGCGAAACGATCCCGCTCTGCCAGCGCCGCCAGCAGAGCATCCACGATCTGGTTGCGGGCATTGGTTCCCTGGGAGAGCTTCTCCCGGTACATCCGGTCGTCGGCCTGACGATAGGCTTGCCGCAGCGATTCTCCCGGCGTATGCGCCGTAGCCAGCCCAAATGAGACGCTTAAGGGCAGATCGGTATGCCGTCGGTTGTATTCCTCTATTGCCGCCTGCAACCGCCTTACTATTGCCGCTCCGGTGGCCTCGTCGGTGTTGGGCAGAAGGGCCACGAACTCGTCTCCCCCTACCCGGGCCACCACGTCCGAGCGCCGGAGCGTGTGCTGCAGAATCCGGGCACAGGCCACCAAGAGCTCGTCCCCCCGGTGGTGGCCCAGACTGTCGTTGACCAGCTTCAGCCCGTTCACGTCGGCCATGATCACGCTCACCGGGAAGTCTTCCGGCCGAGCCAACCGACCAAGCTGTTCCTCGAAGTGAGCCCGGTTGTAGAGACCGGTAAGCTGATCGTGAAGGCTTATGTACTCCAGCCTTTCCGCGAAGCGCTTTTTCTCGGTGACGTCGATCACGCTGCCCAGGGTAACCCTCCGGCCCTCGTGCTCCCAGGAAGCGACGGTTTCTTCTACCCAGCGCAGGCCGCCGCCCTTGGTGACCAGCCGGAACTCGTAAGGCCGGGCCTCGCCGCCTTTGAGCATGCGCACCGCCTCCTGACGCACCTTCTCCCGGTCTTCGGGAAAAACCAGGCTCAGAGAGTCCCGGCCGACCAATTCCTCCAGCGTGTAGCCGGAAAGCTGCTCGAACTGGGGATTTACCGTCTCGAACTTGCCTCCGCTGACTATGTACATGCCGATGGGCGTGTGCTCGAAGGTGCTGCGCAGGAGGTCCTCGCGGCGCCGACGCTCACTCACGTCCCTCACCGTGGCCAGCAGGGCCTCCCGGCCGGAGAAGACCATCTTGGTAAAGTAGACCTCAGCGTCGAAGGTAGACCCGTCGGCCGGGCGCCGGGCCGGCCATTCCAGGTAGAGGCTCTCCTCCTCCGCCTCCTCCGCCCACCATCGGTCCACGTCCTCCCGAGGGCAGCCGGGGCCGGAATAATCCTGCCAGAAGCACCGGCCCAAAGCCCCCTCCCGGTCGGCCAGCCGGTACAGCCGCAACACCGAGCGGTTTATCTCCAGGACCCGGCCGCCGGGCTCGAAAATGAAAACCGCTTCCTGTACGTTATTAAGGATGGCGCGGAAAGCCCGCTCCGACTGCCGGGTTTTCCGCTCCATCTCCTTTACCGCGATCACGTCCTCCAGGCGACGGGCGAAGAGCTTTAAGAGCCGCCGTTCCCGGGCCGACGGCCGGTGGGCCGGCTCCAGGTATACCATCCCCTTCACCCCGCGGGACATCGCGTGGACCAGGGCCTCTTCCCCTACCTGTCGGATTTGTTCCGGCGTAGGAGCGCGGCCCGCGAAGCCCCAGTGCCCCAGGTCGACCGCCCTCCCGTTATCCTCCAAGGTTATGGCCAGTCGGCGAAGGCCCAATATCCGGGCTCCCTTTTCCACCGCTTCCCGCACCAAATCCTGATAGGTAGGGGGAAAAGAAAAGCTGGCCAGCTCATAAATGGCAAGTAATTCCCAAAGGTCGAAACCCACCGCCCTACCACCCCGCCGCCGCTATCACGGTCTTGTTGTAAAACAGGGGCACCCCGCAGAGGCTGCTGATTTCACCGAAGGTAAGCATGCCGAAAACCGGCAGGCCCGGCCCCACCTGCTCCGCCACGGCGGCGATTTCCCTCTGTGCCTCCTGGCCCAACAGCCGCAGGCGGGACACGCAATCCAAAACCAGAAGCAATCTCGGGCCCGGAGAAGCCGCCAGGGCCGTCCGCACCGCCCGCCGGGCCGCAGCCACAATCCCTGCGGCATCGGCCTTCATTACCGTGGCGATGCTGTTCTCCGGGACCTCGGCCACAAATAGTAGGCTCCCGTCCTCTCCCGCCTCCACCGGATCGCGGATGATGAATTCCCCTCCCACGGCGGGAAGGCCCAGGGGATAGCGCATCCCCCACCAGGGGAAGGCTTCGCGGGTGCATCCCTCCACCACCTCGGTGTAGCGCACCAATGCCGGCAGGCCGTCGATTTCGTAGACCCGCCGACCCTCGGCTCTGGTTACGGCCAGCGGCTCCCCGGTGGGAATCCAGCCGTGCTCCAGCCCCTGGCTTGTCCGCAGCCCGCCGAGCAGGGCCACAGCCGCGGCCCCGCTCGCCCACCCGGCCTGGGTAAACTGAAAGCCGCAGGGCAGCCGCCGGTGGTCTCCGCTGCCGCCGCCGAGGTAGGCGTAGTCCGGCCCCAGGGCGTCGTACAGGCCCCGCAGCAGTTCGGAAACGTTAGCGCAGCGGGCGTCCGGAAAAACAAGCACCGTGCCCGGCCTCCCCCCGGCCGCAGCTGCGGCCGCCAGCGCCCGACCGGCCTCCACGCCCTTGCGGAACGGATCCTCGGCCGCACCCGGTTCCAGGTAAGTGGCGGCATCGACCGCTCCTCCCCCAAGGGTCAGAACCCCTACCCCCCGGTCATGGACCTTGAAACCGATGATTATACCCGCCGCCCAGGTACCCACGAACGGCCGATCGCCCAGGAGGCTGCAGACGGCGGCTCGGATTGCCTCCGGATTGTATTCGCCCGCCACCAGTACTACGGTCAGGACCGGCGGTCCGGCGGAAGCCAGCGCCTGCTCCAGGGCGATCCGGACCGCCGGCTCCGGCTCCGGGTGGTCGCCGAAGCCGATGCCTACCTTTAGGTCGGGTGTGGCTTTTGCCGACATGCTCGCCCTCCCCTGCGCTGCCCGCAAACAGGCGAGATTCTTTCGGCGCACACCCGCCAAAACCCTGCTTTGGGCGGCTTCCAGGCGCCAAATTTCTTCCCTGCGCTCGCGGCAACCTCCTTCTCGAGGCAATTCGACGCTCCGAGGGCCCGGCACCGCCCTCAGGAGGCCCAACCGGGCAGGGTGCGCAGCCGGCGGCGCGGCCGGTCGGTGCCGGGGCGCGCCGCCGGGGTGGCTGCGGGAACCGGTTCCGCCTTTCTAGGCCAGGAGTTCCTTGCCCAGGCGGAACGCCTCCTCCAGCAGGGCCGGGCGGCTCTTCACCGTGTTGGGATCGTTCATCTGGTTGCCGCCCACAACTCCCTTGAGCTCCATGTTCAGCGCCCGGGCCACGTGCCGGGCCACGTCTTCGACCATCTGCCGGCTCTCTCCCATGCCCTGCGAGTATACCATGACCATCTTCTTGCCCCTGGGGAAGGTGCTCCCCACTCCGGGCCGGAGGAAGACGAAGAGCCGGTCCATGAAGAGCTTGGTCTGGGCGCTCACGTAGTCGATGTACACCGGAGTGCCCAGAACCAGGCCGTCGCAGCCCAGGAGCGCGTCCAGGATCCGCTGCATGTCGTCCTCCTGCCGGCAGCGATTGTGCTCCTTGCAGTAGTTGCAGGCCTGGCAGCCGCGGACGTTCATCTCGTTCAGAATGAAACATTCCGTCTGGGCTCCCGCCGCGGCGGCTCCCTCCAGCACCTTTTGTACCAGGGTCTCGCAGTTGGCACCCCGGCGCGGGCTGCCTACAACTCCTACCACCTTCATCCTGCTACCCTCTCCTTTCTCTACCGGGAACGATTTGGACGTTTCTAATATAACTCCTGTCCCCAGGATGTGGAAGACCCCTGGTGCCTTCCCCGCGGGCGCGGTCGCCAAAAAACCGGCATTCAGGGAGGTTACTTCGACCGCTCGTAGTCCGGCCCCCGCCCGGCCGGAGTCCTTCGGGTCTTCTGCCCGGCAAGCGGGAAGGAATTGCCTGGGGCAAAGCAGAATTAGAGACGAACTGGGTAGGATATTGACACGAGGAGGGTGGCAAGTGTCGAGAGAAGGCGAAACGGCGGCAGTAAGTGCAGAAGGTCTGTGGGAAAGATGGTTCCACCTGGCGGAGAATGGTACCAACGTCCGCACCGAGGTATTGGCGGGGCTCACTACCTTTGTTACCATGGCCTACATTATCCTGGTTAACCCGTTGATCCTAAAAGACGCGGGTCTGAACCAGGGTGCGGTGTTCGTGGCCACCATCCTGGCCACGGTCATCTCTACCGCCTTCATGGGGCTGTATGCCAACTACCCCTTTGCGCTGGCGCCGGGTATGGGCCTGAACAGCTTTTTCGCCTACGTGATGTGCGGCGCCATGGGGCTGCCCTGGACCGTGGCCCTGGGAGCGGTGTTCCTCTCCGGCGTGGTGGCGGTAATCGTCACCCTGACCGGACTGCGCGAGCTTCTTATCAAGGCCATTCCCGCCCCGCTCAAGCACGCGGTGGGAGCCGGCATCGGCATGTTCATCGCCTTTATCGGCTTCAAGAACGCGGGAATCATCGTGGATAACCCCAATACCCTGGTCGACCTGGGCAACTTCCGCGATCCCGGCGTACTCCTGGCCACCATAGGCCTGGTCATCACCGCCGTGCTGGTGGCCCGGCAGGTCAAAGGCGGTATCATCCTGGGAATAATCATCACCGCCCTGATCGGTATACCCATGGGCGCTACCAAGGTCCCGGAGGCGGTCATGAGCCTGCCTCCCAGTCTTGACCCCACCCTGTTCAAGCTGGACGTGGTGGGGGCGCTCAAGGTCGCGCTGCTCCCCACCATCTTCTCCCTGTTCTTCGCCGACCTCTTCGATACCATCGGCACCTTCGTGGGCGTGGCCGGCAGGACCGGTATGATCGACGAGCAGGGACGGCTCAAGCGCGGCAACCGGGCCCTGTTCGCCGACTCCCTGGGCACCATCTTCGGTTCCCTGCTGGGCACCAGCAACACCACCACCTACGTGGAGAGTGCCGCCGGGGTGAGCGCCGGGGGCCGCACCGGCCTGACTTCACTGGTGGTGGCAGCGCTGTTCCTGCTGGCCCTGGTCTTCTCACCCCTGGCCCTGGCGGTTCCCGGCCAGGCCACCGCGCCGGCGCTGATCATCGTGGGCGTGCTCATGGCCGCCAGCCTGGTGGAGATCGAGTTCCGCAACTTCCGCGAGGCCTTCCCGGCCTTCCTAACCGCCCTGCTCATGCCCCTGACCTTCAGCATTTCCCTGGGCCTGTCCGTAGGTTTCATAGCCTACGCCCTGGTCAACCTCCTGGTGGGCCGGGCCCGGGAAGTACACTGGCTCATGTACGCGCTGGCCGTGCTTTTTGCCCTCTACTTTGCCTTCGTGCGCTAGGGGAGAAAAGCGGCCCTTGCGTGGGTTCGGGAGCGGTTCTTCCGGCACGGGCGGTGCCCTTCGCCCGCCGTGTCCGGCTTCTTTCCGGTCAAGCTTCTCGTCGCCTAGACTAAGGAGGGATTCTCGCCATGATCACCCTGGACTTGCCGGAAAGGTACAATGCGGTCACCACCTTTGTGGACGGCCACGTGGAGGCCGGGCGTGCCGACCGGGTGGCCATACGCTACGGTGATGAGGAGATCACCTACGGCCGGGTATATTCCATGGTCAACCGCTGCGGAAATGTCCTCCTCTCCCTGGGAGTAGAGATGGAGAACCGCGTCCTGTTGCTCCTGCCCGACTCTCCCGAGCTGGTCTACGCTTTCTTCGGCGCCATGAAAATCGGGGCCGTGCCCGTGCCGGTGAACAATCGCCTCACCGCCCAGGACTACCTGTACATCCTCAACGACAGCCGGGCCAAGGTGCTGGTGCTCGCCGAGGCACTGCTCCCCGCCATAGAATCCATCCGCCCGCAGCTCAAGTACCTCAAGCATGCCCTGGTGGTGGGCCCGGCCCCGCCGGGCTACCTCGGCTTCCACGAGCTTCTTTCCGCCGCCTCGCCGGACCTGGACCCCGCCGACACCCACCGCGACGACGTGGCCTTCTGGCTGTACAGTTCCGGCAGCACCGGGCTTCCCAAGGGAGTGGTACACCTTCACCACGACTGGATCCACTGCTGCGAGTTCTACGCCAAAGGGGTTTTGGGAATTACGCCCGAGGACGTTTCCCTTTCGGTCTCGAAGTGCTTTCACGCGTACGGGCTGGGCAACGTGCTCATCTTTCCCTTCTACGTCGGCGGCTGCACCGTGCTCTACCCGGACGTACCCCGCCCCGAGCCCTTCCTGGCCGCCGCCGAGCGCAACCGGGTCAGCCTCTTTTACGGGGTGCCGACCTTTTTCGCCCTGGCGCTGGCCATCCCGGACATAGAGAAGAAGTATCCCCTCCGCCACCTGAGGCTCTGCGTTTCCGCCGGCGAGCCCCTGCCCGCAGCGGTGTACACCCGCTGGAAAGAGCGCTTCGGGGTGGAAATCCTCGACGGAATCGGCAGCACGGAGGTTTTGCACATCTATATTTCCTCCCGGCCGGGACGGGTAAAGCCCGGAAGCTGCGGCCAGCCGGTGGAAGGCTACGACGTGCGCATCCTGGACGACCGTGGGCGGGAACTGGGCCTGGGCGAAACCGGGACCCTGTGGGTGCGGGGGGAGAGCGTTACCCCGTATTTCTGGAACAAGCACCAGAAGACCAAGGCGCAAATCGTTGGGGAGTGGTACAATACCGGCGACCGGTGGCACCGGGACGAAGAAGGTTACTTCTGGTATGCCGGAAGGTCGGACGATGCCTTCAAGTCCCGGGGAGAATGGGTGGAACCGGTGGAGATAGAGAACGTGCTCATCGAGCACGAGGCGGTGCTGGAAAGCGGAGTGGTGGGAGTGGAGGACAGGGACGGGCTGCTCAAACCCATGGCCTTCGTGGTGCTGAAGCCGGGCTTCGCAGCCTCGGAAACCCTGGCGGATGAGCTCAGGGCCTTCGTGCGCTCCCGCCTGGCCGGTTATAAGGTTCCTACCTGGATCCGGTTCGTTTCCGACCTGCCGAAAACCGCCACCGGGAAGATCCAGCGCTTCCGGCTGCGCGACGAGGCTGCGGCCGCGCGGGCGGAGGCTTAGGCCAGCAGCCCGGCGCGCTCGCGCTCCCGCACCGCGCCGACGAAAGCCGGCACCAGCTGCGGGTCGTACAGGGTGCCGGCGCTGCGGATTATCTCCTGCAGGGCTTCGGAGGTGGTCAGGGCCCGGCGGTAGGGCCGGCTGCTGGTCATGGCGTCAAAGCTGTCCGCCAGCCTGATGATACGGGCCAGGAGGCTTATGCTCTCTCCCTGCAGCCCGTCCGGGTAGCCGGAACCGTCGTAGTTCTCGTGGTGAGAGCGCACCGCTTCCGCCGCCCGCCGGAAGGCGGGGAGAACTCCCAGCATCTCGCTGCCCCATACCGGGTGACGCTTCATGACCTCCCATTCCTCGTCGTCCAGCCGGCCGGGCTTGGTGAGGATCTCGTGCGGGACCTCCAGCTTGCCGATGTCGTGCAGGTAAGCGGCGTGGCGCAGGACGGTCTTGTCTTCCTCCGAAAGACCCAGCTTGTCCGCCAGCGCCAGGGTGTACACCACCACCCGCTCGGAGTGGCCGAAGGTGTAGCGGTCGCGCAGGTTTACCAGGGCCACGAAAGCCTGCAGGGCGCCGAAGGCGTCCTCCCGCCGTAGCGTGTCGAGCTGCCCCAGGATGGACTTGTAGAGGTAGGTCTTGCCCCGGCTGTACTTAACGCGGAAGAGATCGTCATCTGCCGCCTGGTAGAGGGCCCCGGCTTCGGCGGCATCGGTGGGATAAACAGCCAGGCCGTAGTTCACCGCCGGCCGCAGGACGAGGGCCTCGGGTTCCTGGCGGGCCAGGTACTCCTTGAGCACCTGTTCGGCCTGGAGACATAGGTCCTCGCCCACTTCCACCGCCTCCATCTTCGCCGTTTTCGGGAGCACCACGGCAAACCTGGCTCCACCTGACCGGGCGGCGTAAGCTCCGGCCGGTAACGCGCGCTTAACCACTTCCGCCATGAGGGTGAGCATCTCGTCGCCCCTCTGGAAACCCAGGCGGGCGTTGTAATGCCGGAACTGGTCGAGATCCAGAAGCAACAGGGCTACGGGACTTCCCAGGGGGCCGGCCTCCGCCAGGGAGCGGCCCAGGGCTTCCAGGAGGCGACGGTCGTTGAGCAGGCCGGTGAGAGGATCGCGGTCGGCCAGGGTGGCCAGCTCCGCCTGGGTCCGGCGCTCCACCCGGATGAGGCTGGCCACCAGCCAGGCCAGCAGCACGGTCACGCCGAGGACTATGGCGTCCACCCGGAATACTTCGGGGGAGATGCCTCCCAGGGCCCGGTAGTCCACCCAGAAAACCAGGCTGCCGGCCAGGGCCGCCACCAGGGTTCCCCAAACCGGCCCCAGGACCACGCCGGAAACCACGGCGGGAACGATCAGCACCACCTTGGCGCCCTCGTAGCCGTGGCTGTGCCACAGCAGCGCCGCAGCGAGCGGAAGCACCACCACCAGCAACAGGATTTCGTCCACGCGCGGCGCTCCCAGGGAGGGAACCTGGATCAGGAGCTTCCGACCGACGTACAGGGCGGCCACGGCTAGGAATGGCAAAAGACTAATGTAGCTGGAAACATAGCTTGGATAGTCTATGTTGCCACCGAGGCGAGTGCCATAGAGACTCCCCAGCATCCAGGCAAAGAACAGAAAACAAAAAGCATTGAAGATTACCAGGATGTCGGAAACCTCGCGGCCCCTTCTCTTTATCCAGTTGCCCATGGCTGGCCTCCCCTCCTGCCAGAGGCGTCTGGGCCCAGCCACCTCCTCGGTGGGGGCCCAGACGTTCCAGAAGCCCCTTATTCCTCCACCAGAGCGGAGGGCACTTCCGGCTGATACAACAACATGACACACGCAGGTCTTACCCCGATCACCGCCACCAACGCCAGCATGGAGCCCACTACCGGCAGCAGGCGCGCCAACAGCCTCTTCAACCCTATCACCCCTTTCCCATGGCAAGATTATCCACGGCCGCGACCAGCCGGTGGCCGGCCCGGGTAAGGGTTAGGCCCTGCCACCAGAGGCCGCCGCCGAGGGCCAAGGCCAGATCCGCGCGCCACGGGAGCAGCGCCAGGGACGCGACGCCCAGCAGGACGAGCGCCGAGAGCGACAGCCGCCGCAGGCGGCGCCGCCTTTCCGCCGACCTTACGGGATGGGCGGGCGTATCCACGGGCGCCAGCGTGGCCACCACTACCGCCGTCCACACCAGAGCCGCGCCCACGATTGCCGCAATCGCCGCCGGGGGCAGATCCGCCAGTTCCCGGGCCGTCCGCCCCAGTCCCGCGGCCACGACCGCTCCCACCAGGCAGCAGACCAGGGGCGAGCGGCTGTGGGCGCCGCCGCTGAAGAGGCGCAGGGTGCTCGTCCCCACCGTGGCCACCAGAGCGCCCGCCAGGGCGCCGGCCAGCCAACCGGCCAGGGCCACCGCCGCCCAGTCTGCGGCCGTATACACCAGCACCTGGAGCCCGTAACGGATAACCTCTTCTTCCGCCGGGGACAGCTCCAGCCTCCGCGCCAGGCCGGAGGCCGCCGGCCGCACGAACTCCAGCTTCACGGCACCAACGTACCCCGCCTCCGGTTGTAAGCATTGACCGCCAGGGCCACGGCCAGGAGCACCGCCTCGTAGGGTGCGGCAAAGAGAGCCCGATAGAAGGGGTTGACAAATACTTCCTGATAAGTCATTTTGGTCACGCTCAATAGGGGTTTCAAATATAAGAACTCAGTCCCGATGGTGATGGCAAAGCAGAGTAGGACAGCGTAAAGGACTCGCGCCATCCGTGCCCTGGTAAAGGCCCAAGTGTATAGGGCCAACGAAACCACCAACACCACCGTATGCACTACGGGCAACAGGCGCACCAGATTGGTGGCGGTCTGCAACAGGGCAATGTAGAAGGTCCGGGGCCTCAGCAGGCGATAGTTGAGGAAGCTGAGCACAACCAGGGTCATAACCAAACTTTCCGGAAAATCCTGCAGCGCCAGTGCGTAGAGCAAGCCTGGAAAGCGCTCTTCTACCAACTCCTGCACCTCCGCCCTGCCCGTCGGGCAACGGCACCGATACGGGCGCCTTCCTTCCGGTACATTCGACGGACAGGGCAGAATTTCCTCCTCCATCGCCGGCATTTTCCATGTCCGGCCGGGCCGCGCCCGGCTTACCAGCCGAAGAGCCGCACCACCTCCGCCAGGGGGCGCCGGGTGCTGCGGAAGCGGTTGATGAGCGCGTCGGCATCGGCCCGACCGAGGGCCACGCCGATCACGACGGCCAGCTCTTCCGGAATGCCCAACTCGGCCCGGATCAGATCCGGGTAGGCTACCAGGTTGACCGCCGGGGCGGAATCCAGCCCGTACTCCCGCGCGGCCAGCATCAGGCTCTGGGCGAAAGACCCCAAATCGAAGAGGGACCACGGGTTGAGGCTGCGGTCCATGCAGAGATAGACCACCACCGGAGCCCCGAAAAAGGAGTAGTTGTACCGGGCTATGGCCTGCCTGGTTTCCGGGGCCTCGGGGTCGAGCCCCAGGAGCTTTAACCGCGTACCCTGGAGCGCCTCTATCCGCTTCTGGTGGGCGGCCGGCCAGTGCTGCACCGGCTCCAGATCGAACCTGGGCGCTACTCCCTGCTCCAGCCGGGCCAGATAGCCGGCCCGCAGCCTTTCCAGGACTTCGCCCGTGGCCACGAAGACCTCCCAGGGCTGGGTGTTGGCCCAAGAGGGTGCCTGGTTGGCCGCCTCCAGAATCCGCATCACGGTATCCTTGTCCACCGGATCGGGCCGAAAGGCCCGGATAGTTCGCCGGGAAAGAATGGCCTCGACGACGTTCACGGCTTTCCTCCTCCCGGTTGCCGTCCTTTGACGGCGTTCGTCGGCTTCGCTCCTTACTGCCTTAATAATAAGATAAATCCTTCAAGGGGTCTTGTCAAGCTTTTCCTATTCGATTCGGGGTCATGCTCGGTTCGTCGGGCGTTTTCGGGCCGAGGGGCCCGGGTCGCGCGGGCTACTGCTCTTGCGGGGAGCCGGCGGGAGGGTGCCGGGGCGCGTGAACGATGGTCAGGCTGTTTACTACCAGTTCCTCTTCGGACACCAGCTTGCCGTCGGCGTAGCGGCGGTGGCGGATTTCCGCCCGGGGCACGTAGGCGGAAACCTCGTGGGGCAGGTCGCGAACGATCCGGCGCCGCAGGAGCAGGCACACCTCCCCCACCCGGATGGCCACCTCGTCCCAGTTGGCCTCCCCGCCCGGCTCCGGCACCGCCACGCCCACCGGGGGCTGCGGGGACCGGTCTCGCCGCCGGCCGGCCTGTTTCCTCCACCAGCCCACAGCCGCACCTCCCCGCTGGATTAATATGCCAGCCCGGCGGGAACGGTGCCCTCCCGTGTCGACAGCACCGGACCCCAGCTCGCGGCGGCCGCAGGCCGGCTCCGTCATCCCCTTCTCATGCCTGCCCCGCCGGCCGAGTGAAAGCAAGGCCGGCCAGGCGGATCTACCGCCGGAAATAGGCGGGGCGGATGTCGACCCGGCGCAGGCGGTTGGCGTTGGTCACCACCGTTACCGAAGAAACCGCCATGGCCGCCTCGGCCAAGAGCGGGTGCATCCAGCCGACGACCGCCAGGGGGATCATTATTAGGTTGTAGAAGAAGGCCCAGAAGAGGTTCTGCTTGATCTTGCGGAAGGCCGCCCGGCTAAGGTTTAAGGCCTCCACCACCCCGGAAAGCTCTCCCCGGACCAGGGTCACCTCCCCGGCTTCGATGGCCACGTCCGTGCCGGTGCCGAGGGCAATGCCCACCTCCGCCTGGGCTAAGGCGGGGGCGTCGTTAATGCCGTCGCCCACAAAGGCCACCGGGCCCAACTCCTCCCGCAGCTTCCTTATCTCCGCCACCTTGCCGTCCGGCAGCACCTCCGCCACTACCCGCTCGATCCCCAGGCGGCGGGCCACGGCCTCGGCGGTACGCCGGTTATCGCCGGTGACCAGGGCCGCGGCCAGGCCCAGGCGGCGCAGCTCGGCCACCGCGGCGGCGGCGTCTTCCTTCAAGGTATCGGCCAGCGCCACCAGGCCCAGCGCCCGCGGCTGCGGGTCCAGGTCCGCCACAAACAGCACCGTCTTTCCCTCGGCCTCCAGAGCCTCCGCCCGGGGCAGGAGCTCGCCAACCTCCACTCCCTGCTCTTCCAGAAACGGCCGGGAGCCCACCACTACCCGGCGATCCTCCAGGCGGGCCGCCACGCCCTTGCCGGGAAAGGCCCGGAATTCGGTGGGCTCGGACAGGCTGAGCCCCTCAGAATGGGCCCGCCTCACCACCGCCCGGCCCAGGGGGTGCTCGCTACCACCCTCGGCCGAGGCGGCGAGACGCAAGAGGGAGGCCTCGTCCCCGCCCGGCAGGGGAACCAGGTCCGTCACCTCGGGCTCGCCCCGGGTGAGGGTGCCGGTCTTGTCGAAGACCACCGCCTTAACCCCCTTGAGGGCCTGGAGGGCGGCCCCGGAGCGAAAGAGTATGCCGTGCTGCGCCCCCAGCCCCGTGGCCACCAAGAGCGTCGTGGGGGTGGCCAGGCCCAGGGCGCAGGGGCAGGCGATGACCAGCACCGCCACCGCCGCTACTACCGCTAAAGTTACCGTGCCCAGACTCGGGTTGACCCAGGGAAGAAAGGCCCCCGCCCGGGCAAACCAGGACATGCCCTGGGGAAAGGCCAGCCAGAGAACCAGCGTGGCCGCCGCCAGCATCAGCACCACGGGGACGAAAACCCCGGTTATGCGGTCGGCCAGCTCCTGCACCGGCACCTTGGAGCCCTGGGCTTCCTCCACCAGCCGGATCACCTGGGCCACGAAGGTATCCCGGCCCACCCGCGTGGCCCGCACCTTAAGCAGCCCCTCCCGGTTGATGGTGGCGCCGATGACTTCATCCCCCGGCTTTTTGTAGACCGGTAAGGGCTCGCCGGTGGCCATGGATTCGTCCACCGCGCCCTCGCCCTCCGCCACCACCCCGTCGGTGGGGATCTTCTCCCCCGGCCGCACTACCATAAGATCGCCCACCGCCACCGCTTCCACGGGCACTTCCACTTCCGACCCGTTGCGGAGCACCCGGGCGGTCTTGGCCCCGACCTCCAGCAGCCGGCGGATGGCCTGGGAGGAGCGGCCTTTGGCCACCTCTTCCACGTAGCGGCCGGTGAGGTGGAAGGCCATGATCATGGCCGCCACCCCGGCGTAGCTGGCCACGGGGAAGAAGAAAGAGGCCGGACCGGTCAGCCAGGATACCAACGTGCCCAGCGCGATGAGAGTATCCATATTGGCGTAGCCCCGCCGCAGGGCCCCGAAACCGCGCCGGTAGGTATCCCGGCCCACCCAGACCAGCACCGGCAGGGCGAGCAGGATCATGCCCAGGCGAAAGGCGGCCTCGCTGGGCCAGGCGATCCCCCAGAACATTTCCGGGAGCATCCAGATTATCAGCGGAAGGGTGAAGCCCCAGGCCGCCAGCAGGCGGAAGCGGGCCTCCCGCATCCTAAGCTCCGCCTCATCCTCCGCCGCTTTTCCCTCCCTACCCCCTTCCGCCGAAGCCGCCGAAGGAGCCTCCAACACCTGGTAGCCGGCTTCGGTCACCGCCCTTCGCAGGTCTTCATCTGCCACCGCTCCGGGAACAAAGCTCACCGCCGCCTTACCCGCCGCGAGATTCACCCCCGCCCGCACCACTCCCGGCAGCCCGGCCAGGGCCTTTTCCACCCGGGCGGCGCAGGCGGCGCAGTGCATCCCGCCGATGTTAAGCACCACCGTCTCCTCGGGCACCCGGTAGCCTGCCTCTTCCACCGCCTTCACCAGTCGGCCGGTCTCGAGACGGCGGGGATCGACGGTCAGGGCCGCCTTGCCGGTGGCCAGGTTAACGCTGACCTCCTCCACGCCCTCCAGCTTGGCCAGGGCCTTCTCCACCCGGGCGGCGCAGGCGGCGCAGTGCATCCCCTGCACGGGAACGATCACCTTACGGGGTTCGGCCATATAGCTCACCTGCTTTCAGCGTTCATCCTCTCTCGCTTTCAGTTGCTCGAGCAACCGCTCTATCTCCTCTAGCTTTTGCTGTATCTGGCGCACCAAATCCTCTCGGGCCTCCGGCACCGCCCCGGCCGGACCGGAGGGCGGCACCGGCCTTCCGGCCAGGAAGGCGGCCACCTCGGCATCGGTTTCTAGCTCCACCACGCTGTTGTTCCGGCTGTCCACAAAAGCCTGATAGGCCACGCCCGCGTAGTCCTGGGGGATAACCGCCGTTTTCCAATAGAGCACGCCCTCCTTGACCACGGGCAGCGGCTCCACCATGTTGAAGAGGCTCCAGTCCACCAGGGGGTTGGCCCGGCGCACGTAGTCCAGGGCCCGAATGGGGCCGGTGAGCACCTGGTCCTCGGGCAGCTCGAAAAGCTCGATCCGGCCGGTGCGCGCGTCCACCAGGAAGATCTTGAAAATGCCGTGGCTCTGGCCGTAGGGCTCGGTGCTTATGAACCACTTCAGGCCCTCCGCGGTATCCAGGAGGAAGGGCTGCTTGTTCTCCCCCACGTCCTGGATCTCAATCTGGTCCCGGTGCAGGAAGAAGCGGTTGATAACCCCGTTTTTGTACTGGTAGGCATCCACGTAAGTGCGGGCCAGATGCTCGGGGAAAATCAAGTTGTCCTGGAGCACCGGGTGGGAGAGCGCCTCCGCCGGCGGCACCAGGGCGATGTGGCCCTGGGTATCCACCACAAAGGAGCCGGCGAAAACCGGCACCGCGTAGACCAGCCCCCACCGGAAGCCGTAGTCATAGGCGATGGCGGGAGCTACGGTATAGATCTCGCCGTCCTTAGGAATATAGTACGTCTCCTCGGTGTTGACCCAGTAGCGCACCCGGAATAGGTTCCACCAGAGGCTGTCGGTGACCTTCATCCCCTCGCCGATCCGCATTTGCTTCCAAACCATTTGCGAGTTGCGCTCCTGGGTGGTGGCGTCCACGTAGGCCATGCCGGCGTTCTTGGCGGTGAATACCAGCACCAGGCCGTCCGGCACCAGCGGAAAGGTATAGCAAAGCTTGCCGTTGATCCGGGCTATGTGCTCGGTCCCCAGCTTGTACTGGCTCAACTGCAGGGCGTCGCGGGCGTAACGGCGGGCCACCACCTCGGGCATGAGCCGCAGGTTCGCGGTGGCGTCGGGCAACCGCTCGATCCGGTGATACTCCACCCGGGAAACGATGTCCAACTGCCGGGCCACCTGGGCCAGCAGGGGCAGAAAAATCAACAAGACCGGCAGCACTACCCAGTAGGAAAGCCAGAGGGTGCGGAAGCGCATCTGTCCCCGTTCCCCGGTCTTCCGGCCTTTATCGTCCTTCTTTTCGTACTCCCAAATCTTGACGCCGGTCCAGCGCCGGCGAAACCAGAGGAAGTGGAGCGCCAGCCAGATGGCGAGGGCCTCGAAAACGGCCGGATGGGTATAACAGAACATGAGCGGCGCGTGCCACCAGGTACGCAGGTACCAGAGCAGCAGCGCAAGGACCGCTATTTCTAGGGCTACCAGCCAGGCCCGCCGCCGCCAAAGCCAATCTCGCCGGCCTGTCCGGCTCCCGCCCGCCGTAGGCCCCAAAGTACCGCCGGTATCCTTGGTCATGAAAAACCCCCCTGCCCAGTTCTTCTGATGCCTGGCACCACTTCCAGGCCTCCCCGGCCTAGCCCCTCCCGATCAGCCATATACCCAGAACGATCAGCGCCGCTCCCAGGCCCCGGCCTAAGGTTATCTTCTCGCCCAGCAACAGCACCGCCAACATCATAGCTACTAGGGGGTAGGCGGCCACCACCGGGGCCACGTTCGCCACCTGCCCCACCTTGAGGGCTTGGAAGTAGGCAAAGTGCCCCACCAGCGCCGCGGCCAACCCCTCTGCCGCCAGCAAGGCCCAGATGCGCCAATCAAGGTTCTTCAGGCCCCCGAGGCTCATCGTGGCCGCGCCGACCACCGATAGGGCCGCCAGGACCGCCAAGGTCCGCACGAATAGGGCGGCGAACGGGTCGCTCTTGACCAAGCCCATCTTGGCAAAAACCGGCCCCAGACCCCAAAAGAACGCGGCCAGTATCGCCCACGTAAACCAAGTCACTTTCCGCCTCACCCCGCACTAGAATCTTCGGAAACGGGGGGCCGGCGACGAACAACGGCTCTCAGACCCCTCAAAGGTTAAAAGGCCGACCACGGAAACCCTCAGGAACCTGTGGCGAACGGATGGGGAGAAGGGAAAGGAGGTCCCCGCCACCTCGTCTAACCCCGTCCTATACTATGAGATCCAGGCAGTGGGTGGTGCCGGCGGTGCCGTCCTCCCGGAAGAAGATGCCGGTTCGCCGGATTCTTCCCTGTACCTGGTTCTGGCCGTCCCGGAGGTTAAAGGCGCCGGGCGCGTAGGCGAGGTAAATGGCCCCTATCCCCACTTCTCCCAGGGCCAGGAACCTGGCCTCTCCCGTGCCGTCCCAGCACCAGAGGCGCAGCCGGGTAAACACCGGATCGGCCTCGTCTATCCACCCGTTACCGTCGGCATCGTAGGCGGCCAGGTCGGCGTAACCGTTCCCGCTCCGGGGACCGAACAGTTCCCGCCGTGGGTGACGGCGCCGTCGCGGCTTCCGCCCCGTGGCCTTCGGCCCGTCTTCACCCTCGCCCACCCCGAGTTCGGTGCCCGGCAAGGCTGCGGCGGCGCGGCGGAGAGAAGAAGGCGTAGTCCTGGGGATCCACCAAACCCCAGTCCTGGAGGAGGTGCAAGGTGGCCTCCAAGGCGGCTTCTTCACCCAGGAGGTGCCGGATCATCCGGACGTATTCGGCGTTATGGCTGACGTACCGGTGCCGCGGCCCCAGCCTTTCGATGGCCCGGTCCATCAGAAGGTGGACCAAGGGGTCAGCGTGACCCAGGAGGGCCCGGGCCGCCTTAAGGTGCTCCTGTCGGCGGGGCACCGGAATCCTTCTCCTTGAAAAGCTTCTCCAAATCACCCAACAGCAGGTCGGGAATGACGGCACTGCGCTCCAGCACGTCGCTGGCCTTGGCTACCCAGCGCTGCCAGATCACCCGCAGGTGCTCGTCGCTCATGGTGGGTGCCGGCGTCTTGCCCTTGCCCTCGCCTTCGATGTAGAAGATCTCGGAAGGCTTGGTCTCCTTAAGCCACTTGACCACGGCGCCCAGGGTTTCCAAAGCGGCCAGCCTTCTTTCGTCCATGGCGGCCCTTATCTCCCGGATATCCAAGGCTGTAACCCCCTTCAAAAGATTCTTCTGTCCTTCTTATTCCCTGTGCTAGGGGGTATTCCTGCTTCGGACCGGCCGAAGGTGGTCGGCCATGAACCGGGATGCCTTTGGTGCGGCCCTCAACCACGATACGATACGGGAGTTGCTGCTGGCCACCAAGACCTACGAAACCATAATGGGACCCTTTTAAGTATGATCCGTCCGCTTCTTCCAGGGTCATCTAGGACAGATTAGGATAATGGCAGAAGCGCCCCCCTACTGAAGCCGCCTGAGCCGAAGCCTGCGCCCAAGAGGGAATAGAGTGAGTAGGCCTACAGTAGCGGGCTGGCTACCGCTCGGCCGGCCGGAAGCTCACCTCCGAGGAAGAAGCCTTGGCCGCTCGTAGGCGGGAAAGCTTGACTCGGCCTGAGCAGTGCACTATAATGAAGCTGCGCGGTGGGCGTGTAGCTCAGCTGGGAGAGCGCTAGAATCGCACTCTAGAGGTCACGGGTTCGAATCCCGTCACGTCCACCAGGAAGGCACACGGGGCTGTAGCTCAGTGGTGAGAGCGCCTGACTCACATTCAGGAGGTCACAGGTTCAAATCCTGTCAGCCCCACCAGGAAAGCCAGCAATGTCAAGGCTTCGCGGTTTCGGTAGATCGTGATAAAGGTAAAAACTGGGAATTCGTCACATTTTCGTCACCGAAATCCGCAAAGCCCGCTTGCCCGGTGGAACGCACCTACCGGGTTTTCTTTTTGGAAGACCTGCCGAAGAGGTAGGCGTTGAGGCGTTCCGCCTCCTTCTGGTCGATCCTCTCCGGGATGTAGTGGTGATAAACCAACGGGTCACCCAGGCCCGGCCGATCTTTGAGCCCACTACTACACCCGCCGCGGCGGGCTTGTCCCAGCTCACCTGCTGCAGCGTATCGCGGAGCTCGTTGGGCCGCCGCCCAGCGGGCGGACCCGTGCGTGGCCACTTTAGCCGCCTCGGGTTCCCCGCGCTTGGCGGGCCAGCCGCTCCGCCAGGCCCAGCGCAGGAGAGGGAAGGCGACCAGCGCCCAGGGAATCTGGGTGAACCAGAAGCCAGGCGGGTGCTCCCGCCATAGATCCCATACCATGTGGCATATGCGCATCCGGCCGTCGGCCAAAGGTTTGGCCAGATAGGCCAGGAGTTCCGGGTAGCGCATGGCGGGTTTCAACGGCGGCCAGACGGTTTTCGGAAGCAGATACAAAACAGGGGTGAGCGCCAGGTCCGCTATCATGATCGCAAAGATCGGCCATAGTACCAGGACCCGCTGCCAGGTCAGCACCTTGCGCCTGACCAGCCATACCAGAAGGAAAAGCAGGGCGAACGGCCAAAGCAAAAACGGTAACACGAAAGGCATATCCTCACCTCCCTCTTTCTTCCCGGGCCCTCTCCTCCGCCCGGGCCGCCTCGCGAGCGCTTGCCAGCTCCGCCTGGGCCTCCGCGCGCAGCCGCTCCCGCTCGATCCCGCGCCAGGCGGCGCGCCAGAGGGACCGGCTGATTGGCTCCTGGGCCGCCCGGTCCTCCCGGCCCGCCCGGTTGAGGGCCGCAGCGGCCCGGACTACGCTCTGCGCCACCCGATTCCGAAGGTCGGTATAGGCTTTTTCGGCCGCCTGATCCAAAGTCTGAGGCTTCCGGGAGTAGTGCGACGCGAGTTCGCGGGCCAGCTCCGCGTACCGGTTGGCAGACTTGGCGAAGCCGGGTTGCCGGAGCAGCCAGTCCGCGATCTCCCTGGCCCGGGCTTTGACCGGCTCGGGCATGTAGGCCAGGGCTGCGCGGCCCTTCCCCGGCATGGCGGCGGCCAAAGCGGCAAGCTTTTGGGCCAGCTCCTCCTGGTTGCCCTGCCGCAGGGTGTCTTCGGTGGTTTAATCGCCCTCCTTATGGCACGGTCCAACGCGTCCCGTCCTTCTATTACGGCGCGCTCCGCCAGGCCTTGGGCGAGAAAATCCCGCGCTGGGTTCGCCACCGATAAACCCCGGCGGGTAGCTTCGGCCTGAAGCGCAACGTAAAGGTCGTCGGTCATCCAGATGTCTAGGCGGCGCTTAAACCTCCCATGTTGCCGCATGTCCGGTATCACCTCCGGAGATGAATATCGAAAAACGGCAGGACGTGTCGGAATACTGTCCGGTCAAATTCCCGCCCGCATGACTTATATTCCGGTAAAATGTCCGCCCTAAATTAACTAAGCTGCGCGCGGCACTGCCGCGCGTGTGTCCGGCGGTCCTTCAGGACCGCTTAACCTGCCCATTCGGACCGGACCGGGAAAGCCGGTCCGGGTAGGGCACGAAGACGCGAATGAGGTGTTCAGTTATGGGGACGGGGGCCGTCTCCCGCAGGGGGACCGTGACCGCCTTGACGTTGTTGGAGGAAGCTGTAACACCTGTAACCGCCGGTTCCACTTAGCGCGCTTGCTTTTGCCTGAAAGTTAGGGTATAATGCCTTTACTGGAGGTGGTCATCCGTGATGACCATAAGCGTAAGCCAGGCGAAAGCGAGGTTTCTGGAGCTTGTCCGGCGCGCCGAGAATAACGAGGGTGCCATCGTCGAAAAGAAGGGTGTCCCGGTGGCCGCCGTTGTTCCTTACAGGGAATACGCCAGAATGAGGCGAATCCAGAGCTACCTGGCCCTGCGCAGGCTCCGTCGGATCGCCGCGGGCACGGGGCTGACGGCGGAGGAAATCTACCGGGAGTCCCGGCGCGAGCTTGAAACCAGAGGCACCCATGAGCACTAAAGACTTGGTAGTAGACGCCAGCGTGATCCTGGCCGCCTGCTTCCCCGACGAAAAGGCTCCCCAGGCCTTGCGGCTGATGGAAGACTACGCCACCGGCAGGGTGGACCTCTGGGCGCCGAGGCTGCTGGCTCTGGAGTTTATCAACGCCTGCCTGGTCGCCAGAAGACGAAGCCGCATCGGTGACCCCCTCCTCGACAACCTGGTTGACCACTTCCTCGCCCTGGAAATCCGTTGGGTCGGCGTGGAAAAGAACGCCCGGCAGGTGCTTGCGCTCGCGAAGGAGTACGGCCTTACGTCCTACGACGCCGCCTACGTGGCCGCGGCGAAAATCCTGGGGTGCAGGATGGTCACCGGCGACCGCGGGCTCTACAACGCCGTGAGAAACGGCCTCCCGTTTGTCGTGCCTCTGGAACGTTACGGCGAAGAATGGAGGTAGGGATAGGATGTTACTTCCCCCCGCGCCGGATGGCGTCCCAATCTTGGCCTTTCCAGGTGGGGCGGGCCCAGTCCAGGTAGGGCGTGCCCAAACCGCCGCCCCAGGACGGGAGGGAGTGGGGCAGGTCGCGGGCCGGGCGGCGGGGCCGGAGTAGCGGTAGCGGCCTCGGCCGGCGTCCCAGCAGGCAGGAAATTATACCAGGGGGAATTTACACATCCAGGAGGTCACAGGTTCAAATCCTGTCAGCCCCACCAGGAAAGTCAAGGGCTTGCGGGTTTGCCAACAGTCCCCAGGAGCCGGTTTGATGCAACCGTGATGCAACCGGAACCGAAAGCCCCGGGGCCGCAACCCTTCTAACCCGCAATAAAAAGACCGCCAGGGTGCCAGCCTGGTGACACACTTGCGCCTTGGCTACGGTGAGCGCTGCTTACCGGCAATGGCGATATTGCGCGTCACCGCCTTAACGTTCTTGAGCAGTATTCCCTGTTTCGCCACGTCCTTCTGCTTCCCTTATGTCCACCTTGACTTAAGAAGATTAACTAACGGCCTTTATACCTGGGCCACCCTACTCCTCTCCCCCTAACAGTTTCGGTGGCTCTTCCTTGGCCGGATAGACGGCTTAGCGGCTCTTGCCCAATAGACATCTCCCCTCGGCCCTATGGCGGTGACAACAAACCACCTTTGCTCCCTATCCACCATAATCAGCACCCTCCGGTCTCCTGCCCGCAGACTCCATTCCGGTCGGCCCTTGAGAGGCTTGACCGGCACCTGCCACGGGTTTTCCTGAAGCTTCTGGAGAGCATTCAGTATCCGCTCCTGCTCCTTTCGGGGCAGTTTCTCCAGGTAGCGCCGGGCCGGCCGGAGGATGACCACCTGCCACTCAGCCACGTTCTTCCTCCAGGAGTTCCTGTCTCACTTTTTCCAGGGGTTCTCCCTTGTCCAAACCGGCGAGGTAGGCCTGCCAGGCCGTTTCACTTGCCTTCGCTTCTTCGGGGGTTAGAGGCTCGTCAAACTCTACCCCGCGGCGCCCGCTTTGGACACCGGCGTCCGGGCGTGGCCCAGGCAGGCCTTCAATTGATGTTTTCCCGTTGCCTGCTCGCTCTTCCCGTGGTACGATGACCTCGGGAGGGGGACAGGATGGCATGCCGGAAGAAGCAGGAGCCTCCCTGGCCCAACACTCGGTCCGACAGGCCATAGCCGGTCTGTACCCCTCGGTAACGAAGGAGAAGCGACAGTGGAGTACCCAGACGTGGAAGCCTACGCCGAGGCGTGGAAGAGGCGCCTGGCCGAAGAGGAGGCCCGGGGACGGGAACTCGCCGCCCGGGCGGAGGAAACCGCCAGGCGCGTGGCCTCGACCCTGGTGGAGCGGTACGGGGCCGCCGAGGTTTGGCTGTTCGGCTCCCTGGCCCGGGGCCGCTTCCGGCCCGGCTCGGACATAGACCTTGCGGCCCGGCGCCTGCCTGCCCGGGAGTACTTCCGCATCCTCTCGGAGATAAACGCGGACCAGGAATTCGACCTGGACTTAATCGACCTCGACGCCTGCCCGCCCTGGCTGGCCGAGGCGGTGCGTCAGCAGGGCCGGCTCCTGGCCCGCCGTGACCAACCGGAAGGAGAGCCGCGCCGTGAAGGCCCGTAGCCGGGAGAGCCTCCTGGAAACCGTCGCCCAGCTCGACCGCCTCCTGGAGGCCTTAGACATCACCGTACGGGAGGCCGAAGCCAAGGCGAAGGATTTCGCCCGCACCCCGCCTACGGCCTTTGACCTCCGGGGCCTCGGCAGCTTGGTCCACGATTTCTACACCGCCATAGAGGACGTTTTTGAACTCATCGCCGGAGATATAAACGGGAGCTTGCCGGAAACTCTCCAATGGCACAAGCAGCTTCTTAACCGCATGACGCTGGAGGTGCCCGAGGTCCGGCCACCGGTAATCTCCAAAGGCCTGGCGCGCACCCTGGACGAGTACCTGCGCTTCCGGCACGTATTCCGAAACGTATACGGGTATATGCTGGATTGGGAGCGGCTGAGGCCGTTGCTGAACCGGATCCCTGCCGTCTACAACCGGTTCCGCGAGGAGATCAGTGCTTTTCGCCGGTTCCTCTTGGGCCTAGCCCATAAGCTGGGGGCAGAGTAGCGCCAGCCCGGAGGCTTAGCCGGCATCCCACGGTCCTCTTTGCCCAACTTTGACGCCGCCACCCGCGGCCCCGCATTACGATGTGGGCCCGCCCACCGGGGCCGGTTGTTTTCCGATCGGGACGGTGATATGATCACCCAGAGGAGAGCGCGTGGCCGGGCGGCAAGGGGTGAAAAAGGCCCCGTCCAGAGGAGTGATGGCGCGGTGGTGCCCCGAAGGACATCAGAATTGGAGAAAAGGCGGCCGCAGAGCACTATTATGCCGCCGGACGGAGACCTCGCCTGGGCAGCCATCCGCCGGGAGTGGGCCCGACGAGCCGCGATCAAGAAGCGAGCTGAAGAGGAAAGGCGCGCTCTGGCCCTACAAAAGGCCAAGGCGGTAGCCTCCCACCTCAAGAGACATTACGGCGCCGGGCAGGTGTACCTCTACGGCTCCCTGGTTTGGGGCAGGCATTTCACCGTTCAGTCCGATATAGACCTTCTGGTGGAGGGCTTTCCTAAGGGAAGTAACTTCTGGCGGTCCCTGGTAGAGGCGGAGGAGCTGGCGGCGCCTTTCGCCGTCAGCCTGGTTCCGGCAGAAGACGCCTCGCCCTCGCTGTTGGCCCGCGCCACCCGGGAGGGGCTGCGTCTATGACCAGGAAGGAGCTTCTCCTGCTTATAAGCCGGCTGGAAGAAGAACTGAACAACATCGCCGGGCTGGAGCAGGAACTACGCGAAAAGGGGTACTGGCCCGCCGGCCGTACAGGATCAAAGTCCCGGGCACCTGCCTTTCCCGCCGGGGACACCTTCACCTTGAGGGCCATCGGTTCCGTCCTCCACGATTTCTACGTGGCCGCCGAAAACCTCTTCCAAGCTATAGCCCGCGAACTAGACGAGAAGCTGCCCGAAGGCCCCACCTGGCACCATGCCCTACTCCGCCAGATGACCCTCACCATTCCCGGCGTTCGCCCGGCAGTGTTGCGCAAGGAAACGGCACAACGGCTGGACGACTTCCGCGCCTTCCGGCACCTGTTCCGAAATGTGTACGGGTTCAACCTGAGTGCGGAGAAGCTGCGCGACCTCCTGCTCAAGCTGCCCCCAACCGCAGCCGCCCTTCGCCGCGACGTGGAGCAGTTCATAGCCGCCCTGCGGGCCAACCTGCCCGAAGAGGATTAGCCTTTCACTTTCCATCGACTAGAACGCCGGCTGCTTGCCTAATCCCTTTTTGTCTGATATTCTGAGACTCGGAGGGACCGCAGATGAGCGGAGAACCCGGCTGGGGAGCCCACAAGGCCATCCTGGTCAGGGGCCTGCTCGCCTGATACGGGTCCGGGTCAGGCGGGTCCCGGCGGCAGGTCGGAACGGCCAGGAAAGAAACAGGCGTGGAGCCGCAATGGGCTCGCCCTCTCCCGCCCGACTAATTAAGGAGGTAACAGTCTTGCTCAAGGTCGAAATCACCCCGGAGGCGCAAGATTTCATCCGCGAGTTTTCCGACACCATTACCGTGCAGATGCAGGTCTGCGGCACCTGCGGCAGGATGAGGGGCGAGGCCGCCGTATACGTGGGAGCACCGGACCCGGCGGACAGGTACAACCGGGTCGAAGTCGAGGGCATTACCGTATACCTGCCCAAGAGGGCGGTCATCTCCAAGGAGGGCCTGCGCCTGTCCCTGGCGGAATGGGAGGGCGAGAAAGGCGTACTGGTGGAGGGCCTGCTGGGCTAGCCGGCTTTTGCCTCCTCCAGGGTTGAAAGCTCTTCGCAGCCGCGGCGGCGGTCGTATCCCTGCGCCTCAGGTCCGGGGAGCAGGCCTGCCGGCCGCGGCCCGTCATTTACCCGCTTGCGGAAACTCCTGGCAAGCCGCCGTTGTTGCCTCCGACGCGTCCGGCAATCGAACAACACCGATCCGGACCCCATGTGCCGCTATTTGGCCAAAGTCCTTGTCTACCGTCACAACCACGCGCTTCTCCTCTGCCGCCCACTGCAGGACTTCATCGTCTCCCATCTGGGGGTTGCGGCTCCTAACCTCCGCCACATCGTGGCCCAACTCCCGGAGCCATATCGCGAGCTTTGTACCCGCCCAAACATCCACGAGGAACCTCAACGGGCTCCCTCCACGCGTACCGCACTCAGGTCCTCATTGCCGACCAGAGCCCGCGCGTAGGCTAGGCAGGCCCGGATGTCGTCGCCGGTCCGACCCGTTGCCCTGTCCCGGGCACCTGACAAGATCCTACCGAGCAGGTTCTGGTAACGCCACAAACAGGCGCCGGGTAATCGGTTTCCTCCCTGTCGGTCTATGCCTCGATCCCGACGCTCAGACGCGCCGCCAGCACCTCTGCCAAGGCGAAATCAACGGCATCATCAATGTCAACCGATCTCTCCTTCGGCATCACGTAGGCATAGGTGCGCGGTCCGTACCAGTGCTCGCGGCTGCGGATGAAGCCCCAGTCCGCCAGGTAGATCGCGCCGTTAAGGCGGTAGTACTTCGGCAGCTCCTGGCGGTTGGCGCTCCGCACCTCCGGCCGCAGGAAACCGTCCATGCACCCGTCCTCGGGCAGGGTGTTGCTCAGCCAGGGGTGGTGATCGACCTCGCATACCGAAACCACGGCCTCGGCCTGCCGCTCGACCATTAGCGAGCACGCGTTCCTGATGTCTTCCGGGCTGCGCAGAGGACTGGTAGGCTGAAGAACCATTACCCAGGAGAAGCGCATACCGGCGGACTCGCACCAGGCCATGGCGTGATGCACGACGGCTATGCCTTTGGCCTCGTCGGTGGCCAGGTGAGCGGGGCGCAAGAAGGGAACCGCAGCGCCGGCCGCCGCGGCGACGCTCGCGATCTCGCTGCTATCGGTAGACACCAGTAGGTAGTCCAACACCCCGCTGCCGAGGGCGGCCTCGATGGTATGAACAATCAGCGGCTTGCCGGCCAGCCGCCGCAGATTCTTGCCCGGCAAACCCTTCGACCCGGCCCGGGCCGGTATCAACCCCAGCACCGACCTTCCCTGATACAACGGCGGCCACCTACCCAGAAAAGTCCAATGCCTTCAAGGTTTGGCGATACTCCTCCCACTGGCCCACGTCAAACCAGCGCCCGTGATGGGGGAACACGCCGACCTTAAGACCGTGGTGCTTGGCCCGCAGGATCAGCTCCGGCATGTCCAGCGGCACACCCGGTGTAACCAGCTCCAGCGCCGCCGGTTCCAGCACGTAGACGCCCGCGTTTACCAGGAAGTGAAAGCTGGGCTTCTCCTCAATGCCGGAAAGCTCCTCACCCTCGATCTGCAGGACACCGTAGGGAACCGTGAAGTCGCGGAGCGAGCCGACCACGGTTACCTGGTGCCGACGGTCGGCGTGATAGCGCAGCAGGCTGGAATAATCCATTTCCAGAATAACGTCACAGTTGGTGACCACAAAGGTGCCCTCTAGTTTCTGGCGGACAAGCCCCAAGGCTCCCGCCGTCCCGAGGGGATCGGCCTCCTGTACGAACTCCACCTGATACGGCCTGCCGTTACCCTCGGCGAAATAAAGCCTCACCACCTCGGCCTTATAACCGAGGGTGAGGATGAAGCGATCGAAGCCCTGGTCGTAGAGCCTGTCCATGATCACCTCGACGATGGGCTTGTCTCCCAGAGGCAGCATGGGCTTGGGAAGTATCTTGGTAAACGGGTCAAGCCGCGCCCCCTTCCCGCCCGCCATGATGACTACCGGCTCCGGGCGGGCCGGGCGCTTCAGGCCGAAGAGATCGACCCAAAGCAGGAGATCCACCACGCGGTCTTCTTCATCCACCAAGGGAACGTGGCGGATGCTGTAGGCCAGCATCATTTCCCGGGCGGCCTGGAGAGGAGTTCCTACCGGCAGCACCTTGGGCTGCGGATGCATGATCCTGCTTACCGGGGCGTTGAGGGTCTCGCCTCTCAGCAGGGCCCGCCTCACGTCACCGTCGGTCACGATCCCCAGAAGGCGCCGCCGGGCGTCTACTACCAGCATTACCTGAAGACCGGCGGCATCCATGCGCGGGAGCACCCTGGCGAGAGGCTCGGCGGGTTCGGCCATGACTTCCTGAAGCTTGTCCTCCCTGAAACCCACTGCCTCTCCCCCCTTGCCTACACCATGTCCCAGGTCAGGACCGTGCCGGCCGGAATGTCAACCCGCGCCCGGCGACCCACCACCAGATCCCAGTAGACCGGCGAAATGCCCGTACCCGGGCGCTTCACCGCCAGGCACTGCTCGGTGATGACCTCTCCGGCGGCGATGTCCCGCCTGGCGACCAAGCTGCGACGAGCGGCCGGCATTATGGCCAGCTCGCCTGCGGTAGGCCGCTTTAGGCCGTCGCCCAGGCAGACCTCGACTTCCCTTATGTACCTCACCATGGTCCTGAATTCTTCCGGCTCCAGCGAGGCCCGGTGATCCGGGCCGGGCAGGTTCCGGTCCAAGGTAAGGTGCTTCTCAATCGCCACGGCACCCAAGGCTATTGCCGCCACCGCCGCCGCGGGGCCCGGGGTGTGGTCGGAGTAGCCTACCGGAAGGCCGAAGGCGCGGCGCATGGTCTCTATGGCCCGCAGATTGACCTCCTGAGGAGGCGTGGGGTAATTGGTGGTGCAGTGGAGGAGCACGATGTCGCCGCAGCCCCCAGAGCGCAGCAGGTTAACCGCGCCCTCTACTTCTCCCAAGGTGGCCATGCCGGTAGAAAGGATTACCGGCCGGCCTTTCCCGGCCACATGGCGCAGGTACGGATAGTTGGTTATCTCACCGGACGGTACCTTGAGATAGGGCACTCCCAAATCACACAGAAAGTCCACGCTCTCCAGGTCAAAGGCCGAAGAAATGAAGGTGATGCCCTTCTCCCGGCAGTAATCGAAGACTTTTTTGAGCTCCTCATGGCCCAGTTCGACGCGCCTGATCATCTCCAGCTGGCTTTCGTCCCTCTCCGGCTCGTTGGCTCGCTGGTAGGCCGCCCGCTCGGCGGCCGCCGTGGCCACCTCTTCCGCCCTGAAGGCCTGAAACTTCACCGCGTCCGCGCCGGCATAGACGGCGGCGTCCACCAGCCGCCTGGCCAGCTCCGGGTCGCCGTTGTGGTTTACGCCCGCTTCGGCGATTATGAACACCCTATTCCACATGGAAGAGGCACCTCTCTTCCCATGGTCATGAGCAGTGGCACGCCTGGGCAAAGCCAAAGCCGAACCAAATCCTCATTTTGCGGAAAGAGGACCCCCCTGCCCGAGCATACGGCAGGAATCGCCCCAGGTTTACCACGCCTACTGTTCGAAACTGTCAACGACTTCGTCTCGCGGACCTGGTACCATCAGGTCAACGAAGTCTTTATACAGAACCCGGCTATTCCTCGTAACGCCATCCAGCACCGCGAGTATGCGGGGCACTGCGTAGCCATCGCCGTAAGGCGAAAGACAATCAGAAAGCTGCTGGCGGTAATGCTCGTCGCACAAGAGCCGACTAACAGTGGCAGTTATCGAGGTGACGTCGAAGGGGACGTACACTACGTTGGTGGAATGTTCGCGCTCGGACTGCCTATTCCCGATGTTTACCACGGGAAGTCTCAAGTAGGGAGCCTCGTGAATACCGGCACTCGAATTGCCAATCAGGCACGTAGCATGCCTAAGCAGATTAACGAATACGTTCCGGGGCAGATTAGGAAAGGGGTGAATAAAATCGTTGGCTTGAGCATATAAGTCTATTGTCTCGATCATCTTTCTAGTACCCGCATCCGAATTCGGGTAAACAACCACTGTGGGTACCCGCAGCGAACATATTGCCCGCAGAGTGATATCCATCTGGTTTGCCGCTTGCTGGTATTCTGAAGATATGGGGTGTTGAATTAGCACAACGAACCTGTCACCCAGGTGAATACCAAGCGCGTCCTCTATCTCCTGCAAACTGAGCCACGGCTCCTTACGAATCCCGTCAAGACCAGGGGAACCAGTCACATGCACTCGCCATGGCTCCTCGCCCATCTGAATAATCCTCTGGCCGCTGCGTTTGGTAAACGCGCAGTGTATATGAGCGAGCTTTGTAACCGAATGCCTAACATGATCGTCTACATTACCGAGTACCCGATCCCCTCCGCCCAAGTGCACAACCGGGACATTCATGTAATTGCCCACTATCGCTGTCGCCAGCGCCTCCTCGCGGTCGCCCAAGGTGAGGAGGATATCGGGGTCGTGCCGTCTGACCGCCTCTGCGAGTTCCATTACGATAAGGCCCAGCCCTTTAACCCTGCCAAGCGGCTCGTCGTTATCAAACAAGGAGAGTATCCTCTCCACCGAGCCGAACCGCCGTTCAATAATCTCAACAGTATATCCATAACGGTGACTTAAGTGCGCGCCAGTTGCCACAATCCATAGGTCAAAGCGTGCGCTTGCCACTAGTTCGTCCAGCAACGGCTCCATTAGAAAATACTCAGAGCGGATTCCTGTTACCGCCAGGACCCTCTGCACCGAGCTCACCCCCAACACGGCCCAGATGCTGCATGGCAAGAATTCGGGGTGCCAATACCCTTAGCTCCTCTACCGAATGGGCGTCCGACCCGTACGTATAGCGGTGACACATTCTGGGCACAATTGTAGCATAGTCAAAGCCCGGAAAATGCTTGGGATTAACGTTAATTTCCAAGGCAAAACCGTAGGAGTTAGCGATCGCAACGAGATCCGCGATTTCCTCCTGACCCGGTTCCAAGCCCCACCTCTTCCACATACTGAAGGGATGGCCCAGCACCAGCTCGAGGTCCGGATTTAAGGTCCTTAAGAGCGGTACCTCCTTCTCGCCAAAACGCTGCACGGTCCTAAACCAGATCGACTTAAACGCTTGTTTCCCGTGGACCATAAAGGCCTCTTGAGGAAACGAGTGAAAGGACACAATGAGGCAGTTCAGCAGAGGTATCCACTCCGGCTTGCAGTCCACTACGCCTTCGGCGTTAAGAAATTTGACCTCAAGCCCAGTCTTAATAGCAACACACTTACAGCTGGCTCGCAACGTCTCTAGCGCAAAGCAATATCTTTCCACATAAGTGCTGTTTCTACGCGCATGGTCGGCAAAAACTATGAAGCGCAACCCGAATTCTTCGGCTGCTCGCGCCATCTCAACCGGAGTACTCGCACCATCCGAATACATAGTGTGAAGGTGGCTATCGCCCGTTCCCACCGTTGTTTTCATCCTGATAAAGCTCCCGGAAGAATCGGCCGCATGGTACATCCCACCGTTCCGGCCTCTGTGTCACTTCGCCCAAATAAATAAGGTTAAGGGCTTCCTCGAACATGTTAACTCCGCTCGCAAGATCCATTGCAAGACCCGCCGGTACCCTCGGATTCACCTCCAGCAGCTTCGGTAGCCCATACAGATCCTCCTTAAATTGCAGATTAGCAATGTACGACAGGTGAAAAGCACCGACGATCTTCCGCGTGCAATCGACTAGCTCGTCGTGCCTGACTACCTTGGTGTACGCACACTTGCCATCAACAACCGTGAGACGCTGACGCGGCACTACAATCTTAACCTCCCCTCGGTCAGCCAGGACATCAACACTATACTCTTCCCCAGGGAGGTACTCCATCAGAAATCCCTGTCTAGATCCGTCGTCTATTAGATCTCGCAGCCACTCCAGCCTAAGGGCACCGGGGCCTCTCGAGTTCAGAAAAACGTCAGGGTGGGCGGAGACTATGATTAATCCCCGCCCGCCTTGAGAGTACCTTGGCTTGAATACAACATCGCGCTCCGGATAGCCAAGTGCTTCCGCAGCCTGGCGCAAGCCTTCCCTACCGACAAACGCCTTGTAGGTGGGGATGAAGGAGGACATGCCTTTAATCTTCATCAAGGTATCGTATGTGGCCACTTTGTCAATCGCGATCGAAAGAAGTTCGGCGTTGTCGGAAACGGCTACCTTTATCCCTGAGGCAGCAAACGAGGCTGCGGCTCGGCTCAAGGGAACCACCTCAGTGGAGCTACAAGGAAAGACGACATCCACGCGTTCCTGCAAGCACAGTAATAACAGCTGAGCAATGAACGCGGGATCCTCTCCTCGGGGCAGCAGGTGCACCCGCCTGCGTAGAAACTGGTTGTAGTTGAAATCGGTGCTTACATCCGCGGGGATCACGTCGGCGCTATATGACTTCATACGTGCCAGCAGGTTGTAATGGGAGTACCCGGCCAAGCCGCCTGTAGCCGTCAGTAGAACTCTAACCCTGCGCACCCGGAGCGCCTCCTCTTACGGCATGTTCAATGAGGGCTGATCGTACCGAGCACCAGCGTGTTCGGCGGGCTTCAAAACTTGAGCGTTGCAAATAAGCAGTCGTCGTGCTGGGCAAGCACCCACTCGCGCTGGCCCGCCAATCTCCGAAGCGATTGCGACAATGCGGCACCTTGCCAGTGGCTCACCCAGCCTGGCAACCCGACGGCGTTTCCCAGCTCTACAGTGAGACTTGCGTTAGTAAAACGTTGATTAATGATCGTTCGAAGCGACGTTTCCGTGTAAAGGTAAAGGTGATACGGCATCCCCGCATAAGATAGCCCAAAAGTCCGCGTGAGTGCCGAACCGGCATTAGGCGTACTGAGGTACAATCTCCCGTTCCTACGCAACAACCTCTTCGCGGCAGCAATATAGCTCATAAATGTGGAAAAGGGTAGGTGTTCGATAACCTGCATCATGGCTATGACATCCCAGCGGGCAGAATGCGGCAACGCACCCAAGTCGCCTACGTGAACAAAAGTTGCCCCATTAGCCCGTGCAAGTTCAGCTGCCGAAGAGTTGATCTCGCAGAGGCCGTACCGCCAGCCGGAAGGTATGAACGCTCGCAATTCTCCGGTCCCTCCGCCAACGTCCAACAAGGTCCCACTACGCTCGGTAAGGCTATCAACCAACTCTTGCCAATCCCAGCGATTGACAAGGTTGCTTCTGTTCCCACGATAGAGGGCATAGTCAACATTGTAGAGAGCGGCGATTGAGCTTTCTTCTGGCCGAGGATTGAGGTGTACCAGCCCACAATGCGGACACACCCAGTAGTACGGTACATCCTGAGGGACAAAGGAATTCATGGCTAGCGTGTCCGAACAAGGGCCCGGTTCTAAGGCCTGCCCGCAGTTATCGCAACGCTCCACAAACACGACTTCGAGCGGCAGTCCAAAATACAATGCCTGATATCGGTTAGACCTTAAGAAAGTCCCTAGCTCTTCCGGGCCAATAGAAAAAACGTTTTCCCGTAGCGTCTCTACCAACCACGCGAAGCACCTCACCTTTTCGACGTCCGATACCTCCGCTCCGAAGCGCCACCGGTCCAGCTGATCCAATTCAACTTGTCTGCGCTCTCCGTGCTGACTGGTTAAGACGCGATAAGGCGCCATGCCAGGTATAAAGCCGCTTAGAACTACTTCGCTAGTAACGGAAGAAGAGAGTTCCGCCACCAGACGCTGAAGGAGTACCCGATCGACCAATGGGTGCTCTACCCTGTGAAACAAGGCAGCCTGATGTGGCGCCAGTTGCCGGGCAATTGTTCTTTCGCGCTCCTCGGTATCGGGTGGCCCTTTCTGCACGTGTATCCCGTACTTTGCCACCAACTCGCTTATGCGCCGATCGTGATAGTCGTAAGGGAGGGACACTATAACCTGCGCCTGCGGCAAGCGCGCCTCAAGAAGCCTCCGGATCAAGATTTCAACTTGGGCACCCACTCGGTATTGGTTCCAGAAAGGCGTAGTTATACCACGCCAGTTGGGCTCATCTGGATTTGCGATGATAAACAGCTTATACTCGCTCACCATACCAGGAGGCGACTCCTATCGCGCACAGACCTCCTAATTACCTGATCACCCGCCGTACCTGCTGGAAGGCCTCAGCATAGGCCATGTTAACCGAAGAACCCCGATAGGCCGCCAAACTTTTCACGACCTGCAGACTACGCGGGTGAGGAAACTCCTTCACCTCGGGGCCAAAGAGGCTCAAGATACGAAGCTTAGGCTCCAGGACTTCTTCTATGTTAACGTAGACATCCGGTTCAAACCTTGCCGCCTTATTCGGGAAGGCCCAATTGGTGCTGGAGGGAACCTCATATAGAAGTACTTCCTTGACGGAAGGCACGTAAGCCGGTTTTAAGGCAACCATAGCGCACCGGTGAACGATATCATGGTCCGTGTTAACATCGGCATCGCTAACGCAGTAAACGATATCAGGTTCGGACTTCAGGATTATGGCCACTAGGTCGTCCACAATCCCGCGCATAGGAACCATGTCCAGACTGCCGGCCGGATAGTCAAGCAGGAAACGGTCAGCGAAGCCATACGCCTTACTGACTTGCTCAACCGTAGCCATTCTTGTACTTCGAAAATGCTGGGACGAATCCTCAAGGGCAAGTGTGACGATGCACCAGTAGACCTTGTCACCGGCAGCAATATGTCTCAACAGCGTCCCACCTGCTCCCAGCGTCTCATCGTCAGGATGAGGGGCGATAACCAGCACCTTCAACCGTCTCACCTCACCGCCGACCAGCGCGAAGGCACGGCCGCGCCGGGTTTCCCCGCACAACCACCCCTGGTGGCACGTCTTTCGTAACCACCGCACCTGCGCTGACAAACGCCTGGGCCCCTATCTTGATGCTCTGAACTATACATGCACCCACGCCAATAAAGGCGCCCTCGCCCACTACCACGCCGCCGCAGATTATGGCCCCGGGCCCGATCTGGGCAGAATCCCCGATCCGGCAGTCGTGCTCGATAATCGCCCCGGTATTGACTATCACGTTCTCACCGACGACGGCGCCGGCGTTGATGGCGGCGCCCGCCATGACCACCGTACCCCTTCCTCGGGCTGAGCAGAATGACACCAAATGTGGGAAACCCGGATATTCTCTATTGAGCTCTCTGCACTCACCGAACCACCCTTGCTGGGACGCCGACTACCACGGCACCTGGGGGAACGTCCTTAGTTACGACAGCACCTGCACCAACGATAGCCCTGCGCCCGATGCTAACGCCAGGTAACGTCACCGCGCCGGTGCCGATTTGAGCCAAGTCACCCACGGTAGTGCCACCTGATAAGTGTACACCTGGAGCAATAGTACAGAAGTCGCCGATTGTTACGTCGTGCCCAATGGTGCAGCATAGGTTAATTATCGTATGTGAGCCTATTCTTACGCGAGATGTCACCTTAGTACCACTGCACACGATGGAACCATTACCCACGTGTACGCTGCTAGCGATGAACACGTCAGGGTGAATTAACGTTGAAAAGCGTATTCCGACTGCACAAACTTCCCCTACTACGCGTTCCCGCACGCTCGGATCACCGATAGCGCATACTGCGAAGACTCCTCCTGGGTCATGGTTACTCAGCCACCTATGGAGAGTACCAAGGATCATAAAACCCTCCATGTACTCCCCTACGCGGCTGTTGTCCTTGTCTATGAAGCCTAGAATACGGCTCCCGTCCGGAAGACACTGCTGAGCCAAAATGGCTACCTCTCTCGCAAACCCACCCGCGCCTATGATCAGGAATCTCATGACCCCACCACTCTCTCCCCAGGGGACCATGTTACGACAACAGTGGATCATATCCTGAGCTTAAGCACCGAGCACACATAGGCGACTTCCTCCGGAGTAAGAAAGCTCGCGCTGGGGAGGCTCAGCCCGCCCTCATATATTCGGTTGGCGACCGGGCAGGAGGGAAAGGAGAAGCCGACGTAGCAGGGCTGCTCGGGTATGGGCTTGAACAGCGGCCGCACCTGGACACCGTGCCGCCCGAGCCGTCCCATGACCGAGCGCCGGTCTTCGCCGAACCTCCTTTCGTCCAGCCAGACCGAGAACAGCCACCAGTTGCTTTCCGCACCGGGCGTCTCCTGCTGCCAACAAAGACCCTCGATTCCGCCTAGTTCCCGGCGGTAGATTGTCGCGTTCCGCCGCTTGGTAGCCAGGAACTCCGGCAGGCGCTCCAGCTGCGCCAGGCCCAGAGCTGCCTGGAGGTTGGTGAGCTTGTAGTTATAGCCGATCTCTTCGTGGGAGTACTCCGTTTCCTCCGGGTCACGGCCCTGGTTCACCAGTATCCGCGCCCGCCGCGCCAGATGCGGGTTGTTCGTCACCAGCATTCCCCCACCGCCGGTGGTGATTATCTTGTTGCCGTTAAAGCTGAAGACGCCTACGTCGCCGAGCGTTCCCGCCATCCGGCCTCCATAGGTAGCACCCAGCGCTTCGGTGGCATCTTCTATCACGTAAAGGTTATGGTCTTTCGCCTGCCGCATTAAGGGTTCCATGTCCACCGGATTGCCATAGAGGTGAACGGGGATGATCGCCTTGGTTCGCGCGGTGATTGCCCTTGCCACCGCTTTTGGGTCGAGGTTCCAGGTTTGCGGATCTACGTCCACCACCAGCGGGCTGGCGCCAACGTACAGCACCGGGTTCACCGTGGCCACAAAGGTTAGGGCCGGCACGATGACCTCGTCGTCCGGGCCAATATCGAGGATTCGCAGGGCGAGGTTCAGCGCCGCGGTGCCGTTTACCGTAGAGACCGCGAACCTGACGCCGAGATAGGCGGCAAACCTCTCCTCAAACTCCCGCACCAGCGGCCCCGCGCTCGACACGTAGCCGCTTTCCAGGGCCGCGGTCACGTATCGCTTTTCTGCTTCCCCCAGGTTCGGCCAGTCCAGAGGCACTCTCACGGCAGACATGCACCGCCCCTCCCGCGAGCCGGTTTCACACATTGTACATCTCGGGCTTGTACAGGTCCAGGTGGTGCGCCATCCATTCCACGGTGAGGGCTAGGCCCTCCTCCAGAGAGTGCCGCGGTTGCCAGCCGGTAAGCCCCTTGATCTTGGCGTTCCCGCACACGAGACACTCCACTTCGCTCTTCTCCGGACGTATGCGATCGTCCTCCACGGCTACGCGGATCTCCCTGCCCACAATCCTCCCCACAATGTCTACAATTTCCCCAATAGAGGTTTCCCGGCCGCTACCGATGTTCACTACTTCGCCCACGGCACGGTCACAGTGGGCCAGGGCCAGGAACCCATCCACGGTGTCCACCACGTAGTTGAAGTCGCGGGTCGGACGGAGGTTACCCAACCGGATGGTTTCTCTTCCGCTCAGAACCTGCGCCAAGATCGTAGGTATTACCGCCCGGGCGGACTGGCGCGGGCCGAAGGTGTTGAAGGGTCGCGCAATGGTTACCGGTAGCCCGTAGGAACGAAAGTAGCTCAGGGCCAGTTGGTCCGCGGCTATCTTGCTGGCGGCGTAAGGTGATTGCGCCTGGAGCGGGTGCTCCTCGTCTATGGGCACGTACCTGGCCGTGCCGTAGACCTCGGAAGTGGAAGTGTGCACAAACCGCGATACCCCTACTTCCCGGGCAGCCTGGAGGAGGTTATAGGTACCTTCCACGTTAGTTCTTATGTAAGCTACCGGCGACAGGTAGGAATACGGTATTCCGATCAAGGCGGCCAGGTGGAACACCACGCT
This sequence comes from Clostridia bacterium, assembly GCA_024653205.1. Classification (NCBI taxonomy): domain Bacteria; kingdom Bacillati; phylum Bacillota; class Clostridia; species Clostridia bacterium. The sequence goes on from JANLFO010000005.1 coordinate 127,257, forward strand.
TACGCCCTCGACGGCCCGCCGGACCAGGTCGTAGTCGCGCACGTCGCCAGCGATGACCTCAATTTCGTTCCGTACCGGGCTTTCCTCCAGCCACCCCCACCGGCCGCGGGAATTATAGTGAACGAAGGCCCTCATGGCGTACCCCTCCTGGGTCAGCCGCTCCACAAGGTGGGAACCTATGAACCCTCCCGCGCCGGTAACCAGCACCCGCACTAGTCAACCACTCCTAGGCCTTGATTTGCCAGCACTCGATCTTTAGCGTTGACACCGAATTCCCGGGGACTACCATCGTCACACGCGATCTCCAACAGACATATACTTACTCTGTCTCAATCTGACCTCTACGACCTAACAATTCTTCCGCTCTCAAAGTACTCACATAGAATACCTTCGATAAGTTCCTTTAGCTGATTTCGATCGTCATCATCAAAATCATCCGGCCCGTGCGGATGGCTATTTATGAGGTCTGCCACCGCCTGATCAAAGCTGGCCTTGGCAGCATCGTCCGCGAAATAGCAACCCTGCATATCCAATACAACTTCTGCAGTCCCATCCTCAACGGCAGAAATCGCTACTGCGTCCGCAACTGGCCGTGTGTTATCCGTGAGACTGATTTGACCCCCATAGTGGCGAATCCTTCTCCGCACTACCACTTTAGCCGGACAGTCCATAATCCCTAGTCCTCCCGCTTTGGGGTACCGCCCTGCATAGAACGAGACTATCCGTTCCTGGCAGGCGTATGATGCTCAACAGGGCACGTCGGAAGGGGCTATGTTCCCTTCGCTTTCTAAGGATTATCCGCAACCCCATGCAATGCCTCTCCTTGGCAGGCTCACTTTGCCTCCACGAATTCTTCCCGACCAACACTGTGCGTTACCAACAGTCGCGCCTCGACGGCGCTGCGCATCCTGTCCAGACTTTCAGCGATCTGCCTCGATACCTGCCTTGCGGGACGGAAGAACGTGGCGTACGTCTTCGCCGCACCAAGGGCCTTAGCGGCCTCACTCTGCGCTTCGTTGGCCCTGGCGGCCAAAACCCTGTTTGCCGCCTCTACTTTATGCCAGATCAGAGGCCTAATAAAGTATTGAAACATGGCCAGACGGGTAATCCGCCGATCCAACTTCGCGAGTTGACGCAAGGCCGACGCCAGTTCCTCGCCGGTAACCGTGCCCTTGCGGCCCCTGAGCATCAGCCTCCGTACGGTGCGCAGGCCCTCGCCCGCCAATCGGTCTACCGTGCACGCCTCCTCCTTCACACTGTGAAGGGTTCGAAGGAGGGCCTCATACTGCGCGGAGGAAGGGGGCTCCCATTGCGCGAGCGCCTGGCTGATGATGGCCTCGGGCTCGAAATAGTCACGGCAATACCGATCCAGAACCTCGCGCAAAGTGCATACATCGGTGCCGGCAATCATGGCACCGCCTTCGGTGGCATTAATAACCTTCCTGCTGCCGTTTAATGCGCGGATACGCTGTTCAAACCACACCTGCATGGCGTGGAGGGATCTGGTGGTAGGCACTGCCCTTCCGTAAATATCCTTCACGTAGACATACGGGCTCTCCTGCGAGCCTTCCTCCACTCTCACTTCAGCGCGGTGGGCTGCCCCGGCGGCGTGAGTGAAACCGTTGGTGTAGGCAAGGTCCTGGCCTACGAAGATAATAGGATCGCAACCAAGCTGGCAGGCCAGGTCGAAGGCAGAATTCGCGACGGACGGCCCGCTGGCCACCGTACCCTTAGCACTTCCCATCCTCTCTCCAAGCCACGTCATGAACGGAAACACATCCAGATCCATGGCGCACAGTCGACCCTGATACTCCGCGACGATCCGCGGATAGAGCACGGGGGTATACACCAAGGTCACGTCGCGGGTGTCTAGGTCGGCAAAGTGCTGATAATTCGCCTCTCCCGGGTCCACGGAGACAAGGAGATCGGGAACTACGCCGTGAGCCTTCAATACCTTAATTGTGGAACCCGCGCAAATAATTAAGGCCCTACCCTTCGCAGCCTGAAGCAGTCTTACATTCTTCTCCAAAGAGGGCCCCGCGGAAACGATAATGCCCGGCCGGCCGGCAAACCTTCCTCGAAGCGAGGCCACGCCGGGACTGTCCAGGTAGCTAATGAAATTGTCGACAAAGTTCCTGAACCAAACCGGGGCAAAGTTAACTTGGGTGGCCACGTTAACCCGCTGCTGTTGAAGAAGATCCTGGAACCGGCCCTGCAGCTCTTCCCAGTGGGAGCGGAACACGCGGCCGTATACGGGCAGGCAGTGGAGTTGAACCGCCTTATGCGCGTAACGGTAAAGGAAGCCCAATAAGGCTATCGCCAACTCAGAAGGATCGGCGCTGACCAGCAGCGTAACCCGGGGGCTGAAAAGGAAATCCATCTCGCGCGAGCCGAGGGCGGCGGCAAGGACTTCCGGCCGCGGCTCGGCCACCACGGCGATGGCCTGGGGATGCCTGGCGAGAAACTCCTCCAAATGGTAGCCCAGGCCCAAACCGAAGAGAAACAGTACTTCAGAGTCGCCCCCGAGGGCCTCCGCCCAACGTCGGGCCTCGGAACGCGGATCGTAGGGGCTATGCAGGTAGAATGAATTGCCGCCTAGCTCCAGCCGCGCCGTGGACTCGCCGGATCTGGCGGGCAATACCGTAACCGCCCGTGACGCCTGCCGCCACGCCGCCGCTCTTTCCGCGAGCACAGCGTTTAACCCTGTCAGCAGCTTGAGGTTCCGCTCCCACACACCCTGGTTCAGTTGATCTGCCTCAGGCCGGAAAGCCATGTCTCGATCGCCTCCACCTCGGGGGCCAATTCGTACTGCAGAACGTCCGCCAGCAACACCAGATCGTAAGTCTCCACTGCCGCCAGCGCCTGTGAAAGCCTCTCATTCAGGGCAGCGACGTGCATATGCGCCTCCGGAGCCGCCTCGCCCCAAGCCTGGTGCAAGACGTCAAGCGATTCGGTCACCCAGCCGAAGCCTTCCGTCATTTCTGCTACCAGAGAAAGGCCCTCGGCCTCGCGTCCCTCCTGGATGGAACTGGCAGCCCGAAGCAGCGCTTCGGTCAGACGCGGCAGGTAAAGCGTTAGGCTGGTGACCAGTTCCTCGGTCTGGCGATGGATTTCGTTTCGTACCATGACACGCAGCCCCCCTGCCAACCTGGCTTTGAGTGGCGGTGGCCGGCCGCGCCGGCCGGCCACCAGAACGCGAAAAAACTAGCTCAACAGTTGCAGGACCACCGCCGGCACCTGGTTGGCTTGGGCGAGCATGGCCGTACCGGCCTGCATCAGGATCTGGTTCCTGGTGAAGGCCATCATCTCTTCCGCCATGTCCACATCGCGGATGCGGGACTCGGCGGCGGTCAGGTTCTCCTTGGCCACGCTCAGGTTGTTGATGGTGTGCTCTAGGCGGTTCTGCATGGCGCCCAGGTTGGCCCTCTGGGTGGAAACTTGTTCGATAGCCGTATCAATTGCCGAAATGGCGGTATTGGCTCCGCTCTGCGTGGAAATGTTTACGGTATTAACACTTAGGCCGGTGGCCGTCATGTTATTAATGGTGAGCGTGACCGTCTGACCCGCATTGGCACCGATGTGGAAAATCAGCCCTGTCCCCGCGAGGGACCCGTTAAGCAGCTTCTTGGTATTGAATTCTGTGTTATTGGCGATGCGGGTCAGCTCCTGGATCAACTGGGTTACCTCGGCCTGCAATTGAGTACGGTCCTCGTCAGTGTTCGTGTCATTCGCTGCCTGCACGGCCAGCTCCCGCATGCGCTGGAGAATGGCGTGGGTTTCGTTAAGAGCGCCCTCTGCCGTCTGGATCAGGGATATGCCGTCCTGGGCGTTGCGTATGGCCTGGGCGAGGCCCCGCACCTGGCCGCGCATCTTCTCGGATATGGCCAGGCCCGCCGCGTCGTCCGCGGCGCGGTTGATGCGCAGGCCCGAGGACAGCTTCTCCATGGACTTGCTCAGCGCCGTGTTCGTGACGGTCAGGTTGCGGTAGGCGTTGAGCGCGGAGATGTTCTGGTTAATGCGCACCTTGGGTTGCCTCCTTCCTTGGATTCCCGGCGCGCCGTCCCTGGCGCGCCGCTTCGGCCCCTTCCCGGGGCGCTAGCGAAAGCCGTCGCTTCTCCTTGAGGCTTGTTCCCGACTTTCGATGCTACCTCCAGGTACCACCCCCCGCTGCAGGACTCCATGTTTCGGAAATGCCTTCATAACTAAACATCGGACGCCTCCCAGCAATCTTTAGACCCCGTATGACAGGTTCGCGGAGTCTGGCGCTGCGGCGGGAAAGTGGCCTCCCGGCGGTAGCGGCATTCCTGGGGCCACGCCGGCCGGAGTTCTGGGGCCTGACACCCACCTTCGTACGCTCCCGCCAAGCCCTTCCGGCACCGTACCCACTTACCCGGCCAACCACCTGGAGCCGACCCCTACGCATGTGCGGGGCGACTGCCCCGCGCAAGTATTGACCGCGCGGGCGGGCGGCAGTAAGATGGGGGCAAATCCGGATACGGGAAGGGTGGGGCACGTGCAGATGCAGTTATCCCTGTTGCTGCTGCTGAGTCTGGGGCACCTGATGGTGGATCTGGCCCAGGGGGCGCTGCCTTTCTTCCTGCCTTTCTTCAAGGATGCCTTCGGCCTGTCCTACACCGCGGTGGGAGCCATAATGCTGGGCTCCAACCTGAGCTCCTCGGTGATCCAGCCGGTGATCGGGCTTTGGAGCGACCGGGGAAGCCGGAGCTGGCTCCTGCCCCTGGGGTGCCTGGTGGCGGGGCTGGGCATAGGCCTCACCGGCTTAAGCCCCAACTACTTCACCCTGATGCTGCTCACCGTGTTCTGCGGCCTGGGCGTGGCCGCCTACCACCCCGAGGCCTCCAAGACCGCGCGCTGGGCCAGCGGCCCGCAGCGGGCCACCTCCATGGCGGTGTTCTCCGTGGGCGGCAACTTCGGCTTCGGCCTGGGCCCGCTCTTCGGCGGCCTGCTTTTCGCCTGGGCGGGCTTGCGGGGCATGCCCGGTTTCATCCTGCCCGCGGCGGCAATCGCCCTGGTGCTGTGGGCGGTGCAGCCACGGATAAAGGCCCTGGCCGCGGAGCACCAGGCGCGCCTGGTTCCGCCTCCCTCGGGGCCGCAGCTCGATCCCGTGCCTGCCGCGGGGGCCACCGCCCCGCCCTACGGCTACCTGCCCGTGGTGCTGCTCCTGATGGCGGTCTGCTTCCGCTCCTGGGTGCACGCCGGGCTCTCCACCTACATACCCCTCTACCACGTCAGCTACCTGGGCGGCGACCCCATGGACGCCCGGGACCTGCAGACCGTGTTCCTCTTAAGCGGCGCCGTCGGCACCCTGGTGGGCAGCCCCCTGGCCGACCGCTGGGGGCTGAAGAACCTGATGATGTTCAGCATGACCGCCCAGATCCCTCTCATCTGGCTCTTCCCCCAGACCCACGGGCCCTGGCTCTACCTGGTGCTGGCCGCCACCGGCTTCCTGGGGATTTCCACCTTTGCCGCCACGGTGGTGCTGGGGCAGGAGCTCCTGCCCCACCGGGTGGGCCTGGCCTCCGGCCTCATGCTGGGCTTCGCGGTGGGTACGGGCGGCCTGGGGGTAACCCTGCTGGGGATGGTGGCCGACGCCTTCGGCGTCCCGGCGGCCCTGCGGGTGCTGGCCCTGCTGCCGGCCGCGGCCCTCTTCCTGATCCTTTTCGTGCCCGAGCCCAAGGCAGAGGCCGCCCGGGCGCACTGACGAAGCCGGCGCGCGCAAGGCGGCCGGAACGGGTGGGCGCTTATAGGTATGCGGGGCAAGACGAGCGCCGCACGACAAGGGGTGCCGGGTGTTCGCCTGAGTACATTGGCACCTCGCCGGGAACCGAACTCGGCGAGGGCGAGTCCGGAGGCGGGCCGGAGGCCACGGACGGCCGAAGCGGCGGGGCGCCACGGACGGCGCCTCCGCCGGGTGCCCGCCGAAGGGCGAAGCCCGAGCCCTAGTTTGGTCGGCGAGGTGACAGTACGAACGGGGAACACACGGCACCCCTTAATAGACCAGAACCGGGGTCAGCCCAGGTGCAGTCCCCGAGCCCGGCGGGCCGGCGCCGTCCGGGTTCCGGGCAGTGCGGAGAGACGGCAGGAGGACCCGGCAAGGAAGTAAGAGAGGCGCTGTCGAGATGCTCGGCAACGGTGAAGGCGGGGGGCCGGGCCATGAGGCCAGCCCCCGCGGCCAGGCCCCGGCGCCCTACCGGAGCCCCAGGGTGAGCGCTACCTCGCCTTCCCGGGCCTCCACCGCCTTGAGCTTCAGGCCGGGATAGGGACTGGAGAAGGGAAAGGAAAGGTCGTAGTCGGCGAAGAGCTGGGCCAGCAATTCTTCACCCGCTTCCGCCTCCGGCAGGATTAAGCGGAAGGGAACAAAGCGGATGCGCTGGGCCTCGCCCGGCTCGGCCACAAGCTCCAGGCGGCCGGAAAGTTCGTATCCGGGGCCCACGACCGTGACCGCTCCTGCCTGCACGCGCACCTTCAGTTCCGCCAGGGCGGGGTCGGAGGCCACGATCCGCTCCAGGCCTTGCTCGCTTATGTAGGCCCGGCCTTCTAGACGGGAGTAATCGGTCTCCACCCGGTCCGGCGCCAGGCTGTCCCAGGGGAGGCGGCCGAAGTTGGCCACCAGGCAGGCCAGGGAGGGAAGACTCTTTTCCCAGTCAGCCAGAAGCTCGCGTACCCTTTCCCCCTCCGCGCCGGGGGTAGACCGGGCCCGGGCCAGCACCGCTTCCTTCTGGGCCTTAAGTGCCGCCAGGCGCTCGGCAGTGGCGGTGACCTCCTGCCTGCGGGCCTGGAGCGCCGCGATGCGCTGGGCGACCGCCGCGCGCTCCTGCTCTACCCCGGCCACGGTGGCCTCGGTTTCTTGCAGCCGCTTCATGCCCTCCCGCATCAGGTAGGAGACCAGGGTGTATCGGGTGGTGAAGTCGTCGAAGCTGTCCGCGCCCAAGAGCACCGCCAGAAAAGGCGCCGGGCCGCGGCGGTAATAGAAGTTGAGCCACTCGCCCAGCCTGGCCCGCCGCTCCTCCAGCTCCCGCTCCAGCCCCTCAAGCTGGCGGGAGCGCTGCCCGGCCTCGGCCTCCAGGCGGGAAATCTCCTCCTCCAGGGCCTCGATTTCCCGGTAGGCGGCAGCCATCTGGGTCTCCAGGGCCAGAAGCTCGGACAGAAGATCCGAATAAGTAGAGGCCAGCGCCTGCCACCCCAAGAAGGCGGCGGCCAGTCCCAGGGCCAGCCAGGCCAGAAATCGCTTGTTTCCGCTCATGCTCCGCATCCCTTACGAGATATTGAAGGCACGATAATCAAAGTACGCCGTGGCCGGGTAGGTATCCTGCTTATAACCTCCAATATTTTCCAGACTGGTTCCGATTACCGAGAAGGTCACCGGGCGGCTATGATTTCCCGGTGGGCAGTAATCATCCGGCCCTCCTCGGCCAGCAGTTCAGACGGCAAATTTCCGACGGGTGGAGGCAAGCGCCCGCGCACCGAGTATATTTTTACCCGATTTGCGGGCGGGATGTATGCGGCGGGACATTACCGGGGCAGGAAGAAAAGCCCAGGCGTAGGGGGCGCAAGAATCATGCCCCGAGCGTTCTGGGCCTGGGCGACAAGCACTTCTGACGGCTGGAGCAGGACACCTGCTGTTTCAACTGCTTCCGCTACCGGGACGGCCGCTACATAATAACAGGCCTCCTCAACGACAGCTGCCACCTGCGGCCGCCGGCGCCGGGCCGGCAGAGCCGGTCCGCCGGCGGACCGGTCCCCCACTCGGGTCTGCCGGCCGCGCTAGATGCAGCGGTTGCGGAGCTCCACCACTACCTGCTCCACGTCCGCGCCCCGGCCTGCCAGCCGGGCCAGCACCTCCTGTACCTGCCGGCGCCGGCCGTAGTCCTGCAGATCGTCCAGCTGCCGGTAGACCCCCAGGCGGCGGCCCAGGCGGAAGTTCTGCCGCTCCTCCTCCGGCAGGCTGAGGTAGCGGTCGATGGTGGCCAGAAGCTCCGGCTTGGCCTCCGGCAGCCGGCCCTCCAGCTCCATGAGCAGGTTGAGGGAGTGGTCGCTCACCACGTAGCTGGTGATGCCGTCCAGGTGTTCGATCAAAAGCCTTATCTCCCGCACCATTTCGTCCTCGGTCGGCACCTCGAAGCGGCCGGCCGCCAGCTCCTCATAAAGCGGCATGGAAGGGATGAGGGCCAGGGTGCGGAAGCGGATGAAGTCCGCGTCGACGGCGTTCAGCACTTCGGCCGTACCCAGGGCGTGCTCCCGCCACCAGGCGCGGCCCCCCAGGCCGGGCATGACGTACTCGCTCAGCTCCAGGCCCGCGGCCTTGGCCCTGCGGCCGCCCTCGATCTGCTCGGCGGCGGTGACTCCCTTCTGCACGTACTCCAGCAGGGGATCGTACCCGGTCTCCAGGCCCACGTGCACCCGGGTGAGGCCGGCCTCGCGCAGGCGGCCCAGGTCCTCCACCGGCTTTCTGGCCAGGGTCTTGGCCCGGGCGTAGGTGGTGATGCGCTCCACCTGGGAGAAGTTCTCCCGCAGAAAGTCCAGCACCTCTACCAGGTCGTCGGTGGACATTACCAGGCTGTTGGCGTCCTGCAGGAATACGGTCTTGGCGCCGTGGTAGAGCCAGATGGCGATGTGGCCGGCCTGCTCGCCCAGGCGGTAGGCGGCCATCTGCACCACCTCCGGGGTCACCTCGCCGGCGTGGCCGTAGGCCCAGGAAAGCTCCTTGATGCGGTCGGCCAGGTGGCGGGCCTCGCGGATGTCCTCCTTGATCTCCTCCACAGAGCGGCGGCTAAAGCGCTGGCCCTTGTAGATGTGGCAAAACCGGCACCGGTTCCAGGGACAGTTGCGGGTCAGGCGCAGGTAGAGGCTGGCGGCCTCGCTGGGCGGACGGATGGGACCCCATTCCATGCGGCATCTCCCCCACCGTGTGTCTTTCCGGTTCCCTCTTAATGATAATGCCGCCGGCCCCGGCCGTAAAGGGGTGAAGGCGGTTCGGGGGCTCCCCTTCGCAGCGTCTGGCCGGCCGAACCGGAGCTTGATGCGAAAAGGCAGGCGCACCGGGGACCGAGATTCGGAACCCGGGCAGCCGGAAGAACCCGGAAATGCCGGTTGGCGCCAGGCATCTTTTGTACGGGTATACGCGAGAGACCGGCTACCGGAAAAAGAAGGATTCTGCCCCTCGAGTGCGAATTAAGTACGCAATTCGACAAACTAAGACCGGAGGCTTCACATGCGACGGCTCCCCATTTCCTGCCTGCGGCCGGGCATGCGCGTGGCCCGGCCGGTATTCAGTTCTACCGGTCACGTGCTGGTCAACCGCGGGCTGATCCTCACCGAGGGCATCATCCGGCGCCTGGGACTTCTGGGAGTGCCGGCCTTGTACATAGAGGACGGGCCGGACTTCGACCTTCCGGCGGAGGACGTGATCTGCGAGGAAACCCGCCAACAGGCCGTTCAGCAGGTGCGGGAGCTCTTCCTCGCCGCCCAGGAGGACTCCGCCCACCTTTCCCGCGCCCTGCTTGCGGCCGAAAGCCTGGCCCGTACCGTGGAGGAGATTGCCGACGAGTTGCTGGCACGGCCGGAGGTGGTGGTCAACCTCACCGACATCCGCGCCTGGGACGACTATACCTTCGGGCATTCGGTCAACGTCTGCGTGCTGAGCCTCCTGGCCGGGGCCAACCTGGGCCTGACCCGGCCCCAGCTTTACAACCTGGGCCTGGGCGCCGTCCTGCACGATCTGGGCAAGGTCTACGTGCCCCAGCCGGTGCTGCAGAAGCCCGGCTCCCTTACCCCGGAGGAGTTCGAATTGGTCAAGCGGCACGCCGAATGGGGACACCGCCTGGCGCGGGAGATTGCCGGCGCCGGCACCCTGGCGGCGCTCATCCCCCTGCAGCACCACGAGCGCTACAACGGCCAGGGCTATCCCCAGGGCATCAAGGGGGACGAGATCCACGACTTCGCAGTGATCTGCGGCCTGGCCGACGTGTTCGACGCCCTCACCGCCGAGCGGGTCTACCGGCCGGCTTACCCGGTGCACGAGGCCTACGAGTACCTGGCGGGTTCGGGGAATCTCCTTTTCGAGCACCGCCTCTTGTGCGCCTTTCTGGACAACCTGGCCCTGTATCCCACCGGCACCCCGGTTCTGCTTTCCACCGGCGAGGTGGCGGTGGTGGTCAAGACCACCCGCGGCCTGGCGAGAACGCCGCTGGTCAGGGTGGTCCTCGACCCCGAGGGGCAACCGGTTACGCCCTACGACCTGGACCTGGCCCGGCACCCCGACCGGGTCATCACCCGCGTCCTTTCCCCGGAAGAGGCGGCGCAGCTGCCCAACAGCTCCGGTTCCCCGGCGGCAGTTTAGGTCCGCCCGTGCGGGAAGCATAAGCCGGACGGTGCCCTAAGCCGCGCCGGGCGCCCGCCCGGCGAGAGCTACGGCCTGGCCCGGCCAAAGGCCTGGTACCGCGAGGGCTTGGAGTTCCTGCGCCGCCTGGGATTCTAAATCCGCCAGCGGGGCTTTAAGGCGTGAGGAGGTCCCGGTAGCCGGCCTCCAGCAGGGGGAGAAAGTCACGGTAGAGGGCCAGGATGCGCTCCGCGAACCCGAAGGCTTCCTCGCGGTCGCGGCAGAAGAGGAGCTTTCCCCGCCGCAGCACCTCGTAAGCGAAGGGGACCGAAGCCTCGTTCAGACTGTGGACGTCTACCGGCAGGCCCAATTCATGGCTCAATTCCGCCCCCATGGCCAGGGCCAGATCCAGCCGCTGTCCGGCCGACGCACCGGCCAGATACACGGCAAGGTCCAGATCCCGGCAGGGACGGTCTTCCAAGAACGACCCGTGGACGTAGGCGAAGCGCACCCCCGGATAGAGAGCCAGCAATTGCCTCAGCCGTTGGAGCACGGCCTTCTTTTCGCCTTGAGTCAGGCGCCAAAGGGAAAAGGTGCCGGGTTCAGGCCCGGTCCTAGCAGGTTTCTTCGGCATCGGTCTTCTTCTCCTTTACCAGGCGGTGCACCACCCGCAGATACGCCTCGACGTCTCCCAGGTTGTGCCTCATTAGTCTGAGCAGGTGAGTATCGTCCACCTCGGCGTAACGGTGCACCAGGAGGTTGCGGAAGCCGGCCATCTTGGCCAGACGCTTCGCCAACTCGCGGTCCAGACAACCATGCTCGGCCAAGACCAGGAAGGACTCTGCATAGGAAGCCGGCGCCCGGTGGAAGAGGCGGGCGCAGACGTGAGCAGCGATGTTCGTCGCCGCCTCAATAAGAACGATAAAGGCATACCGAGCCGCGCGTACCGCCTCCGGGTTGTCCAAAAACTGTTTGTCCTTTCGGGCGGCGTACTCTTTGAGGACCGCCACCGATTCCTTGATATCGCCCACTTTTTGGGCAATGCGATGCACGTCCAGCTCGCCCTTCATGCCGCCGACCTCCCCGTCCAGCCGACGCTACCATTATAGTTTTCCTCAGACGGAAGGTAAAGCCGGGCCCCCGGAGGGCGGGGGTTCGGTTGGCCGGGGCGCTGAGCTATCCCCACTCGTATAATTTGACCTGCAGGTTATCAAGGAACGCCGACACAGGCAACTGGTAAATGGTCCTTGATAACCCGGTGTGCCTTTGCGAAGATCAACATGGGTTGGTCCGGGGTCACTCTTGATCCCCACTGTGGCCCGGCTATGTCCGGTGACTACTCGGCAAAGAGTGAGACCCTTGCGGTGCGGCGCGTCTTTCTTACCCGTGAGCTGAGCCGGCAGGCCATCTGGCCCCTGGGTTCAGCAGGCCAGGGGTGCACCCCCAGAGGGTCTGTGAAGCTCTCATCGGCCCGCGAGGCTGTTAGGCGCCGCACCCGCAGGGCACGCCCCAAATCTTGGGCCAGCCCAAGGAGGGATGCCCCCTTGGCTAGAGCCCTTTTTGCCGGCATCGACGTCAGCGCTCTTAGCTGCCAGTTGGTTTGCCTGGACGAACAGGGCCAGCAGCTTGCCCCGGCCAGGTCTTTTGCCAACGACCTTGAGGGTGCCTCGGCTTTGGTCCAAGCCCTGGACAGTCTTGCCCGTGAGTTCCAGGTGCAAACACTTCACATCGGGCTAGAGGCCACCTCGGTCTACGGTGTTCACCTTCGTGAGTTCCTCTTGCAGGCTTTGGAGCTTAAGCCCTACTCGCCCCGGGTCTACGAAATAAACC